>CAIVCU010000440.1 GCA_903904495.1 uncultured Chlorobiaceae bacterium | reverse complement strand
TGAAGGAAGCATCACTATCGATAATGAGCTTCTTGAAATGGTAGATATGATTCCCAACGAAAAAGTTCTTGTTGTCAACAACAATAATGGCGAGCGGTTTGAAACCTACATTATCAAAGGAGCTCATGGCTCAAGAGAAATTCAGCTCAATGGAGCGGCAGCCAGATGCGCCCTGGTTGGCGATGAAATCATTATAATGACCTTTGCCACCATGGACCCGGCAGAAGCACGACTCCATAAACCGATGGTTCTTATTGTCGACAAAAAGAACAACCCGAAAAGTCGGCACCTGGTAGGTGAGCAAGGTGAACAGTTATCATAATTCCCCAACACCCCCACTGATAAACAATCAATGGCACTTGCAATAATCGTCATGGCAGCCGGAAAAGGCACACGCATGCAGTCAGACCTCCCGAAGGTACTGCATCAGGCAAACAAACGTCCGCTTATTGAGTATGTTCTCGATACGTCACTCTCTCTTGACCCAAACATAGTTATACTGATTATCGGTCACCAGTCAGAGCTGGTAAAAGCTGCTACTGAAAAGTACATGGTAAGCACTGCCCTTCAGGAGCCTCAGCTGGGAACCGGTCATGCCGTCATGCAGGCAGAAGCACAGCTCACCGGTTTTGAAGGTGATGTTCTTATCCTCTCAGGAGATGCTCCATTGGTCAATGCTAAAACGCTGCAGAAACTGATTGCATTTCACCATTCCAGAAATGCAGTAGCAACCGTCCTGACTGCAGATATGGAAGATCCATCGGGATATGGAAGAATTATCCGGCATATAAACAGCGACAGCGTTCTTAAGATTGTCGAACAAAAGGATGCTTCTGCAATAGAACGTGAGGTCAGGGAAATCAATTCAGGTATTTACGTTTTCAATGCACGCATACTTTTCGAAGCCCTCCGACAGATCACGACAAACAACACTCAGAAAGAGTACTATCTGACAGATGTGTTCAGTATCTGCTTTCAGAGTGGCAAAGGGGTTTACGCTTTCAAAACAGACAATCCCAACGAAATTATAGGCATCAACACACTGGAACAGCTTCATGAAGCAGAACGACTGATGCAGCTGCAATGTGAAACCGCAAAGCCAAAATAGTATTTCGGCAATGGGTTGATCAGTTTCAGAATGAATGCGGTGAGTTTCAGAGGGATATGCCAGACAATCTTTTGTCCTGGCTATTTTCTGGACCGGCGAGGTTTTTTTGTCGCCGTCTCTTCAACCATTTTCTGACGGGTTGGGATGGTGTGAGAGTCTGGAGAGGAAAGATCAATGTCCGGGCTATCCTTCTGAATACCGTTTTCATGCATCGAATAAAACTCGACAAGATTGCCATCTGGATCCATGACAAAAAAAGCCCGTCCTTCCCGTCGATGCGCTGGACGGGTAACGATATGAACCCCTCGTGCATCCAGATAGTGAACAGCAGCATCCACTTCCGCATCTGAGGCAAGCCTGAACCCGAAATGGTCAACCCTGATATCCCTTGCCTGAAGAGACCCGGGGGTTTCAGCCTTCACAAGCACAAGCATATCCGAATTAAGACGAAGATAGGAAATGTTTGCTCCGACCCTGTGGTCAAGTTTAAGACCGAGAATACCACCGTAAAATTCTTCGGCAAGACGCAAGTCATTGACACGAAGGGTAATCTGATTAATCCCCGTCAGTTTCATCATCTTCTTCAGTTGGAACAACTTTCTTTTCTACAGGTTTTTCTATGGTATAATCGTACTTATGCTCAAAGTAATCAGCAACAGCCTTATGCGATGACTTTTCACGGCACTCAAACTCAAGGCTGATGGCTATCTGTTCAGGAAATATCTTGTCCGATTCTGATTCACTGCTCGGATTACGGATCATCTCCTTGTAAGGAAGGAGCTTGTCTTCAAGTTCAGCACGCTCTTCATCGTGCAGTTTCTTTGCTTTTTTGGAAATCGCGACAACCGTCTCGTACAAATTCGAGTGCGCACTTCTCAACTTATTCAGGTCAACAGGTTTAACCGACATTGCACTGTATTTTACGTTTTTGATAG
>CAIVCU010000439.1 GCA_903904495.1 uncultured Chlorobiaceae bacterium | reverse complement strand
GGGAGTACTGCCTCAAAATCAAGGGGATGTTCCTCCCCTGTTTCACGAAGCATCTGCTGAATCTCCTCCATCAGCATCCCGTTCAGCTCCTCTTCCGATCGATAGGTTTCCTTTTTTGCCCGTTCTGTGATGGCATCAACAATCCCAAGGGTGGTTTCGACACCGACATCGGCTGCTACAAGAATTGTTTCAAGTTCCTCAAGAAAATCGTCGTCTATCTCGGTTTTTCCCTGTGTAATAACGGAAAGTTTTTCCCGAAGCGTATCCCGGGTTTTTCCGAGTCCTTCCTTAAGCCTTGATAATTTGAACTTGTCAAAAAAACCCATAAAAAGGAGATATTACCATCTGGTTATTGAAATATTGAAACCCCGGCGGCTTACCTTTATAAAGAAGCACGCAAACGAATAGTTCAGGGTGAAATTTAATTTACGTAAAAATATGCCATATAAAGCTATCTCGGGAATCGGTGAATTTGGACTGATTGACAAAATCGCTGCTATAGCGGAACCTACCCTTCATTCAGTGCCGAAACTGATGACTGGAATCGGGGATGATTGTGCAGTCTATCAGCTGTCCGAAGAGCTTTTGCAGGTAGCGACAACCGATATGCTGGTTGACCAGGTGCACTTCGATCTCTTGACGACCCCCCTGAAACTGCTCGGAAGTAAATCCATCAGTGTCAATGTCTCTGATATCTGCGCCATGAATGCTCTTCCCCGCTACGCTCTTGTGTCCATTGCCGTTCCCTCATCCTTTTCAGTTAAAATGATAGAGGAGCTTTATGAGGGTATGAGCTATGCGGCAAAGGAATACGGGCTTGCTATTGCCGGAGGTGATACCTCTTCATCACGCTCAGGACTTGTCATTTCAATTTCCATGATCGGGGAGGTTTCCACAGATCAGATAACCTATCGAAGCGGCGCCAAACCAGGTGAACTTATCTGTGTGTCCGGCACTCTTGGCGGTTCCGCTGCAGGACTCAAACTGCTTATGCGAGAAAAAGAGATCATGCTGGAGCATATAGAAAATAATGAGCCTTACAATAAAAGCGTCATGGCTGACCTGAAAGAGTACAGCGATTCAATACAACACCAGCTGCTCCCTCTTGCACGCATCGATATTGTTCGGTTATTACACTCGAAGAATATCCGTCCCTCTTCGATGATCGATGTTTCCGACGGTCTCAGCCCGGACCTTCAGCATATCTGCCGCAGTTCGAATACCGGCGCTCTGATTCATGAAAGTCGTATTCCGATCCATCCCGCCACTCGCCGGATTGCCGATGAACTTCAGGATGATGCTCTTACCTGGGCATTGGCGGGCGGTGAAGACTATCAGCTGCTGTTTACGATACCGAAAGAGAGGTATGAGGCAATTGCTGACAATAAAGAGATATCAGTCATCGGCGAAACAACCGAAATGGAAGACGGTCTGCTGCTGAGCGATATTTATGGTATGACTATTGATCTCTCCTCTATTAAAGGATTCGATCATTTCAGCTCCTGACACGTTACTTCTCTGAAAAAAAGGGTTGAGCAGGCGCTGTTTATTTTTTGGGAAACACGTTGAAGATAGTAAATTGCTCGTCTTGTCTTACCCATGGCAGGCCGAAGTGGCGGAACTGGTAGACGCCCAGGACTTAAAATCCTGTGTTCAGCAATGGACGTACGGGTTCGATTCCCGTCTTCGGCACTATTGATACAATAGATCTGTGATGTAATTCTATTGAGGAAACCGTTTCGCGGTTTTACGTTATGACCATATCCTTTCAGGCACACTCTCCCTTCCAGTACTCCGTCACCTTAAATTCATTGAAAACATGAGTTCTGAATACACGAAGATCCTGCTGACTGAAGACGAAATGCCCCGTCAATGGTACAACATTCAGGCTGATCTGCCG
>CAIVCU010000438.1 GCA_903904495.1 uncultured Chlorobiaceae bacterium | reverse complement strand
GTCTGATTTTATTAAAGGCTTTCAAAATTCAAACGACAGGGCAGTTATGGCAAATATTAATTTTGGTTTTGAGCATCATGCCAAAAAAATGTATTCGGGAGCTATAGAAGAGAGTATCACCAACACTCTTGTTCCCATGGTTATAGAAACTTCAGGGCGGGGCGAGAGAGCCTTTGATATTTTTTCAAGGTTACTGCGTGAACGTATTATTTTTCTTGGCAGCGGCATTGATGAACATGTGGCAGGACTCATCATGGCCCAGCTTATTTTTCTTGAGTCAGAGGATCCGGAACGTGATATATATATCTACGTGAACTCCCCTGGCGGAAGTGTATCAGCGGGACTCGGTATTTACGATACCATTCAGTATATCCGTCCCGATGTTTCAACAGTCTGTGTCGGTATGGCAGCAAGTATGGGAGCATTTCTTCTCGCAAGTGGAGCAAAAGGCAAGAGGGCCTCGCTGCCTCATTCGAGGATAATGATTCACCAGCCCTCCGGTGGTGCGCATGGACAGGAAACTGATATTATTATTCAGGCTCGTGAAATTGAAAAGATCAGGCACCTGCTTGACGAACTGCTTGCCCACCATACCGGTAAGGACGTGGTGCAGATCAGGGAGGATTCAGAAAGGGATCGCTGGATGAATGCACAGGAAGCGCTCGATTATGGTCTTATTGACTCAATTTTCGAGAAACGCCCGATGCCGGAAAAGAAGGACTGATCCGGCCTATCCGTTTATTCACATTTTTACTTATCAGCAGTAACCGATTTTTTTATCATGAGCGATCCTACGGTATCATTCAATCTGGAAAAAACCTATAACCATCAAGAAGTAGAAGACCGCTGGAGAAGTTCGCACTGGGAGGCAACAGGGAGTTTTCATGCCGAAAGCTCCCGTGTCCTCGAAAACGGAAAAACTCCCTATACCGTCCTTATGCCTCCCCCGAATGTTACGGGAAGTCTTACGCTCGGGCATGTGCTGAATCATACGCTGCAGGATATTTTTATTCGTTACAATCGAATGACCGGCCATGAAGCTCTATGGCTTCCCGGGACCGATCATGCTGGAATAGCGACACAGACGGTCGTTGAAAGAAAGCTTAAAGGCGAAGGAGTCACACGTCACGATCTCGGACGGAAGGAGTTTCTCGGCCATGTATGGCAGTGGAGGGAAGAGTACGGCGGTCTCATTCTCAAACAGCTTCGTCGTCTCGGCATTTCCTGCGACTGGCGACGCAATCTCTTCACGATGGATGACAGTGCCTCACAGGCAGTTATCAATTCGTTCATTACACTGTATCGTGATGGATTGATTTACCGTGGTACCCGCATCATTAACTGGTGTCCGGTCTCACAGACAGCTCTTTCCGATGAAGAGGTTATCATGAAACCTCGCCGGGATAATCTTGTCTACGTGCAGTATGCCCTTGTCCGCCATCCCGGTCGATACATTACCATTGCGACGGTAAGGCCGGAAACTATTCTTGGCGACGTTGCCATCGCTGTTAATCCGCAGGATTCCCGTTACCTTGATCTTATAGGCGAACTTGCCATTGTTCCTGTTGCAGGAAGGCATATCCCCATCATTGCTGACGATTATGTCGATATTGAGTTCGGTACAGGTGCATTGAAAATAACTCCTGCACACGACGCCAATGATTATGAAGTCGGCAAACGGCACAATCTTCAGGCAATATCGGTCGTTGGAAAAGATGGGAGAATGACCGATGTGTTTGGATATGCCGGAATGGACCGGTTTGAGGCGCGCACAAAAATTCTCAAGGATCTCGAAGAACTCGGCAATCTTGTTCGTGTTGAAGAGTACGAGCACAACGTGGGTTATTCCGAACGCGCGGATGTCGTTGTTGAGCCATATCTTTCTGAACAGTGGTTTGTCAGGATGTCACCCCTGACCGAGCGTGCTCTGCAGGTTGTCAATGACGGAGAAATCCGGTTTCATCCCCCGCACTGGATCAACACCTATCGCCATTGGATGGGAAATATAAGGGATTGGTGCATCTCGCGCCAGCTCTGGTGGGGACACCGCATTCCTGCCTGGTATGACACTGAAGGTAAGGTCTGGGTTGCCGCCTCATACGAAGAGGCCTGTCATATTGCCGGTACCGACAAACTTGTCCAGGACGATGATGTCCTCGATACCTGGTTCTCTTCCTGGCTCTGGCCGCTTACAACGCTTGGATGGACAGATATCCATTGTGACAATGACGACCTGAGAGCGTTTTATCCTACCGATACATTGGTAACAGGACCGGACATCATTTTTTTCTGGGTTGCCAGAATGATCATGGCCGGGCTCTATTTCAAGGGAGAGGTTCCATTCCGTGATGTCTATTTTACCAGCATTATCCGTGACATGAAAGGCCGGAAACTTTCAAAGTCCCTCGGCAATTCTCCTGATCCTATCAAGGTCATGGACACCTATGGCACGGATGCTCTTCGCTTCACCATCATTTATATAGCTCCACTCGGCCAGGATGTGCTTTTCGGGGAGGAAAAGTGTGAACTCGGACGAAATTTCGCCACAAAAATATGGAATGCCTCGCGTCTTGTCTTCATGCAGCGTGAGAAGTATTTCGGGAATCATGAAGAGTTTGCATCGGTCTACCGGGATTTCGATCCGCGTTCAGAACGTTTCGATCTGGCGGGACAGTGGCTTCTTGCAGGGTATCATGATATGCTCGACCGCTACCATACCTCATTTACTCAGTTCAGGGTTAATGATATTGTCCGGTTACTCTACGACTTTTTCTGGAATGACTACTGCGGCTGGTATCTTGAAGCTCTCAAAGTTCAACTTTCAGGAGATGTGACAAGGCAGGAGGCACAGAAAGCAGTCTGTCTCGCGGTTCATGTTCTTGAGGGTTTCCTTAAGTCGCTGCATCCGGTCATGCCGTTTATTACCGATGAAATATGGCACCAGGTTCTCCAGCGCTCTTCAACTGAGAGTATTGCGCTTTCGCCGATGCCGCTTTCCGATCCGGAGTTACAAGGTCTCAATGTCCTTGGTTTTACCTTGATTCAGAAGCTCGTTACCGAGGTCAGAAGTCTGCGCTCATTGTTCGGAGTTCCCCATAACAGCGAGGCGGAAATTCTTCTCTGGCCTTCCGGCGATGCAGATCGTCTGGTATTTGAGGCTGATCTTCCGCTTATTGCTGCGCTTGGTCAATGCATTCCAAAGATAATGAGTGATGGAGAGCGACCACGGCATGCCGCAGGATCAGTCGTTGAAGGTAATGAACTATTTGTGCTGCTTGAGGGGTTAATATCATTTGAAAAAGAGCGGGTGCGACTCCAGAAAGAGATCAGCAATATCTCTTCCTATGTCACTTCTCTCCGCAAAAAACTTTCAAACGCAGGTTTTGTGGACAATGCGCCTGAGGAAGTGATTGACAAAGAGCGTGAAAAACTTAGTGAAGCGGAGGATAATCTTTCAAAACTCAACAGCAACTTAACTGTTCTCAATGATTGAGGATGCGTTGCATTGTAAGGTGATTTTTCTTCTCTCTCAATGTAGTGAGAGAAGAAAAAAATCGTTTTTTTAGATTTAATCACCCTGAAATGATATTTTGTGGTTTTTTCAGTATCACGTCAGCCGTCAGGAAAGGTTTAAATCGCTGAAGTTCGCAAGGGAGAAGATATACATGAGGCAGCTTAAAATAAGCAAACAGATAACCAATCGCGAGAGCCTTTCTCTCGATCGTTACCTGCAGGAGATAGGAAAATATGATTTATTGACAGCCGAAGATGAGGTCAAATTGACAAAGGCAATCAAAGAGGGCTTTGATATGCCGGTCGATACAACTGAATACAAAAGGGCAAAGCGTGCGCTTGATAAATTGATTAAGGGAAATTTACGATTTGTCGTTTCTGTTGCTAAACAGTATCAAAACCAGGGCTTGACTCTTGGAGACCTTATTAACGAAGGCAATCTTGGTCTGATAAAGGCAGCAAAACGTTTTGATGAAACCCGCGGATTCAAGTTCATATCCTATGCGGTATGGTGGATTCGCCAGTCGATTCTTCAGGCTTTGGCCGAGCAGTCGAGAATCGTGAGGCTCCCTCTGAACAGGGTGGGGACACTTAATAAGATCAGCAAGGCATACAGCCAGCTTGAGCAGGAATTTGAACGTGATCCCAACACAAGGGAACTTGCGACCCTCCTCGAGATGGATTCTCAGGATGTTGCGGATACACTTAAAATTGCAGGAAGGCACGTTTCGGTTGATGCTCCCTTTGCTCAGGGTGATGATAACCGCCTGCTTGATGTTCTGCAGAATGATGGTCATCTGCCTGATTATGGTCTTAACCGCGACTCTTTAACGCTTGAAGTCGAACGCTCTCTTTCCGTCCTTGCGCCGAGAGAAGCAGACGTTATAAAGTCTTATTTCGGGATCGGAATGGATAATCCGCTGACCCTTGAGGAGATTGGAGAGAAATTCAAGCTCACCAGGGAGCGCGTCCGGCAGATCAAGGAAAAAGCAATTCGCCGTTTAAGGCAGTCAGCGTACAGCAAAATTCTGAAGGAGTACATCGGAAGCTGATTGTTTCAACAGCTATATCTCTTTTTGAGGCAATACATAGCAGGGAGTGCAGGCAAAAAGTTTTGCTTGGACTCCTTTATGCTTTTAAGCCCGGCTTGTCAGGATCGTATTGAAAGTTTTACCGGATTTCCCTCTTTCAGTCCTGTCGTATACGCGGCATTCCCGTTTCTCACTGCAATCTCAATCATGCCGCCGCTTCCCGTATAGGCAAGCATCTCTTGCTCCTGAACGTCACTATAGGTGGTGACAACCGGAATCTGGTTGCACGTTCCCGCACTGACTATCCATAGTTTTCCGGTATCGAAACGTTTCGAATCAAGAGAGGTGACCAAATTTCCGAAATAATCGGTATAAATGATGCTGCCATCCCATGATTGTCCGTTATCACAGCTCTTGCATTCCGGCATTGGAATCTTTATGCAATCTGCAGGATCAATTGCATTGCCAAGCTCCTGCAGTGAAACTCCTGATGCCAGATGTGCAGCAACAGGAGAAAAAACATCCCGTCCATGAAAGGTTGAACTCCGCTCAGAGAGCATGAATCGCTTCTCTGTTATGGATACGCAGCGCTTTATTTTCCGGGTTTGAAAAATAGCAGTGAGCAAGCCGTTATCCGGAGCAAGAAAGGTCTGGTTCTCGGTTGCAACAGCAATTGCTTTACGTGATGATCCGACTCCCGGATCGACCACTGAGAGAATAATTGATCTCTCAGGGAAAAAAGGAAGGGACTTGCCGAGAAAGAAAGCACCTTGAACAATGTTTTGAGGCGAGATGGAGTGCGTAAGGTCAATAATCTGAACGAAAGGAGCAAGTGAAAGTATGACTCCCTTCATCTGCCCGACATAGGTGTCATGTAGCCCGAAATCAGTCATCACGACAATAGTGTGCGGGTATTCTGTACTCATTGATATTTTAATCGATTGCGGTTTTATAGATCGCATAGCCGATACAGAGAAAGAGTATGTTCGGCAGCCATGCCGCCAGCATGGGGTTCATAATTCCCTGATATCCTGCAATCGCAATGGTTTTTTGCAATCCAAGAAAGAGAAAGCCGATAAGAAGGGTGATACTTATTTCAGAAGCAAGCCCTCCACGTTTCTTTTTTGCCGACAGGGGCACTCCGATCAGAATGATAATGAGCGACGCGAATGGTAACGCTATCTTTGAATGGAGCTTTACCATGGATCGTTCAAGACCTGAAAATCCGGCGTTCTCTTTATCAGCAAGATACCGGTAATGCCGGATGACATTCATCTCATCCGGTTGCAGATTAAGCTCCTCAAGTGAGTGCGGCGTCAGGTTGAGCGTTAGCGGCTTCAGGGGTGCAACACTATATTGTTCACTCTTATCTCTGAACAGACGGGTTGATGCATTGTTCATGATCCACTGTCCGGTTGCGGCGTCATAGCGCATTGATTCAGCATCTGTCCGTATGCTGAGGTGAGAACCGTTGAACTCCTCCAGGGAGACCGCACTGGCGTTTAACCGGCTGACATCAAAAGCTCCTAACGACACGATACGGTTCCCGGATTCGAGAATATGCAGAGTTCCCTTTTTCTGGGTCAGTTCCGAATTATCATTGACATAATGCTGTTCAAAGGCATTCATGCCTGTAAATGCTTCCGGTGCGATCCAGCAGGCATTGACAAGATTGATGCCGCAGATAAGAACCCCGCCTGCCAGAAACGGGGTCAGCAACTGGCGCATACTGACCCCTGCAGATCGAATGGCGGGAAGTTCGCTTGAAGCGGAGAGTCTTCCTGCTACAAGTATTGACGATAACAGGGCACTGACAGGTGATGTTATCAGCAGGGTGGACGGCATTGATAAAGCGTAATACCGGGCAATCACCATAAAGCTGAGATTCCTGTCCATAAACTTATCGAGTTTTTCAACCATGCTGATAAGAATGAACAGGAAAACAAAAGCTGCCGAAGTAAAGAGAAATGCCTTCGCAAACTGCCCGAATATGTAACGATTGAGAATCTTCATGAAATACTATGGGTAATAACCCTCATTCTTGCAAATCTCAGACAAGTTCAGGGATCGTACG
>CAIVCU010000437.1 GCA_903904495.1 uncultured Chlorobiaceae bacterium | reverse complement strand
ATGACCTTCCCGGTAACGATATTGCAGCGTGTGGAATAAATTTACGCTACAAGCCATCGTTCGCCCTGCTTTTACCCACTTCGATAGTACTCCACTACAATGTGGGAAATGCTTGGAATGACCGGGATGATATCTCTTTCGGTCAACTTATTCACGGAATCGGAACAAGTCTGATCTGGGAAACACCTCTCGGTCCGGCAAGGTTCACCGTTTCAAAAGCTTTCGCTTTTCTTAATACCGCGACGAATAGCGGTTCTTCATCGCTTGGATTTGCTGATACAATCTTTTATTTCAGTCTCGGTCATGACTTTTGAGCATAACTTTTTTGTATTTTTACGCACCTTCATATCTTCGAAACAGAAAGTTACGCATGATCAAGGAACAGCCATAGCATGACCACCGTAAAAAAACCTCACATACTTGTCTGTAATGATGACGGCATAGAAGGCGAAGGTCTTCATGCGCTAGCAGCTGCGATGAAAAAATTAGGCCATGTTACTGTTGTTGCGCCTGCAGAACCGCATAGCGGCATGAGTCACGCCATGACACTCGGAGTTCCGCTGAGAATTAAAAAGTTTTTAAAAAACAATCGGTTTTTCGGTTATACGGTTTCCGGTACGCCGGTAGACTGCATCAAGGTCGCACTCAGCCATATTCTACCATCAAAACCTGATTTGATCGTATCGGGGATTAACTACGGCAGCAACACCGCAACAAACACCCTCTATTCGGGGACAGTGGCTGCAGCTCTGGAGGGAGCTATCCAGGGAATCACCTCGTTAGCATTTTCACTGACAACCTATGAACATGCCGATTTTACCTATGCTGCAAAATTTGCACGCAAACTCTCTAGAAAAGTGCTTCTTGAAGGACTTCCACCTGATACGATTCTTTCCGTCAATATCCCCAATGTACCGGAATCGCAGATTGCAGGGATTGTGGTGACTGAACAGGGGCGATCGCGCTGGGAAGAAGATGCTATTGAGCGAAACGATATGTTCAACAACCCTTACTACTGGCTGAGCGGAACGCTGAAGCTGCTTGATGAAGATATGCGCAAGGATGAATTTGCTGTCCGGCAGAACTATGTAGCTATTACCCCGCTTTCGTGCGATCTGACTAGCCATGGATTTATCGGAACACTTGAACAATGGAACCTGCAAAAATAAAAGAGTGAACACCTTTCTGCTTGATTACAAATATATTCTGACCCCCAAAAAGGGGTTTTCAAAGCTGTTCCGGGACTATACATCAGAAGGGCCCGAACGTTCAGAATTGATTTCGGAGTGTTTTCACCTTGATTACCAGAAAGAGGCTGATTACTACCGACAGCTTGGGATGCTCGGGTCAAGAACATTTGATCGGGAGACCATTACACAAATTCTTGCAAAACAAAACCGCAGCTATGGGTGTACAGAACGTCAACTGCGTGAGATTGAAAAGCTGAGATCTCCACGATGTATGGCTGTGGTTACCGGGCAGCAACTCGGACTCTTTACAGGACCTGTCTATACCATCTATAAAGCTCTTACGGCTATTATCTTTGCAGAACGCCAGAAAGTATTATTTCCTGAATACGATTTTGTGCCGATTTTCTGGCTGGAAGGTGAAGATCATGACTACGCTGAATCGGCTCACACCGCTATTTTTTCTGACAACCAGATTGTTCACTTCAACCAGGAACCCTACAAACGTCTTCCCGACCAGATGGTAGCAAATACCAGTTTCGGCGAAGAGATCAGACACACCGTGGAGCATTTTATTGAGCTCCTGCCTGATTCGACCTACAAACAGAGTATATCAGATATCCTGAAAGAGTGCTATTATCCGGGAAGCACCTTCGAAATGAGCTTTGCAAAAACAATGATGCAGCTCTTCAAGGAACAGCCTCTGATTCTGCTGTCAAGCCAGGACCCCGAGTTCAAGCGGCTTTCGGCCCCTGTCTTTCTGCGGGAGCTCTCAACATCACCGGCATCCTCCTATAATGTTGTTTCGCAGAGTTCCCGGCTGGAAAATCTGGGCTACAGTGCACAGACAAAACCCAGAACTGTTAATCTTTTTTATATCAACCAGCTTGGACAGCGTCAAAAAATAGAGCATCCTTCTGAGGACTCTTTTTCCATTGTTCCCGAAAAACAGCACTATTCAAAAAACCAGATACTTGAATTGTGTCAGGATCAACCTGAACGGTTCAGTCCCAATGTTGTTCTCAGACCAATTGTTCAGGATTACGTACTGCCGACTTTTGCATGCATCGCAGGTCCCGGGGAAATAAGCTATCTGGCTCAGTACCGGAAAAATTACGAGCACTTCGGCATTTCCATGCCTTTTATTATCCCCAGGGGAAGCTTTACGCTGGTTGAGCCGAAAATCAACAGAATCATGGACAAACTGCTCAAGGTCATCGGGAAGCCGGGATTTTCGCGTAAACAGATTTACCTCGCTGTATTCAGGGACCTTCAGCAGGTGAAAAAAAATGCGGTAGGAATCTCTGAGAACCCTCAGCTTGATGCGTTGTTCGAACAGGCAAAGGAGGAAATTCGTCGATCTTTTGCAACTCTTGGTCCTGCACTTTCGAAAATCGACCCTACTCTTGAACCACTGTTAGCCTCTTCAACTGTTCAATCAACAAAAATCATCGAAGGTATTGAACAGAAGGCATGGAAGGCAAGCAGGCGCAAACACGAAGAACTGCTTGAGCAGATCATTAAAGCTGAAACCGCACTTTTTCCGGAAGGAGTGCCTCAGGAAAGGATGATTAACATTTTTTATTATCTCAACAAGTACGGAATGGAACTCATCGACAACCTGAAAAACCTGTTAAGCGGTCATGCAACTGAATCGCATATCATTGTCGAGTTATAACAAAAAAAAAGAGTCGCCGGATTTCTTTCTATAAAAACCCGGCAGAAGTGCCATACAGCGAAATTACGGCTTCGTATCAACCGACTTTTTTTCTTCGTCCTTTTGTAACATATGACAACAGTTGCATACAAGAAGACGCAGATCATCAGAGGAGGCATCATCGCAGATTTTTTTAACCGCAGCTTTTATCTCCTGACGGTATATCCTGCTCTTGGGGGTTTGAAGGCCCCGTTTTTTATGGATATACTGTGATACTGCTGCGGGAGTAACACCAAGTTTTTTAGCAGCCTGCGACTGGGTCATTCCCGTTTTCACAAGCTCAATAGCAAGATCGGCCCTGATTTGAGGAAGATGATACCATACGGCTTTTTCACAGGGAAATATCACGATAACACTATCTT
>CAIVCU010000436.1 GCA_903904495.1 uncultured Chlorobiaceae bacterium | reverse complement strand
TCATGCCGAAAAAAAGAGGGATGATGCTCTATCTCGGCAAGCTTTTTTCCCTGATTGAGCAGCCTTTTGATTTTTTCAAGGTTACTGAAACACGATGCATACTCTTCCTGATGGTTCTTCTGAAACCGACTGAATGCTGATTTTGATGCTAATGAAACATCTAAAGACCATTCATCATGTATAATAAGCATTTTACTTTCATTATAATTGCATTTAATGCATGGAAACCCAAGAACAATAATAATTACGCAAATACTATCATCATATTAGAAAGAAGTTCAAACCAAAACAAGAAGACTTCCTGCATCATTATGTTTTACATCCTTTAGAAATCATCTTTTTTTGCCATTTTCCCTGATGGAAAGAAGTGAAATTACAAAGGCAACGGTTGCGGCTATCATTGCTCCGGATAAGTCAAGCCGTTCAACGGTAATACTTACCTGCAGGAGTGTCTTGCCGTTTAAGGGTTTCTGGTGCCTGCCTGGAGGACATATTGACGCAGCTGAAACAGCACGTGCAGCTGTTGTCCGGGAAGTAGCCGAAGAAACCGGTCTTGAGTTCATCGACCCGCAGTTTCTTGCGTACAGTGACGAAATCTTTCCCGAATACGGCTTTCATGCTGTAGCACTTTGCTTCTACGGCACCGGGCAAGGGACTTTAAAGTTGATGCCTGAGGAGGTTGAGCAGATTTCATGGTTTCCCCTTCATGAGGCACTTAAGCTGCCTCTAGCTTTCAATCACTTACAGATGCTTCAGCTCTATGCGCAACATCCGCAGTAACTATGTCCTGCTTTTTTTCTTCACCCTTCTGCTCCTCATGGAGTCAGGATGCAGCCATCATCAGAACAATAGTAAAGATCATCCGACAAGCAGACTCCGTATTGTCAGCCTTGCACCAAGCCTCACAGAGATGATTTTTGCCGTCGGAGCCGGAGATCAGCTTGTTGGCAGAACAAACGCATGCGACTGGCCGGCTGCTGCGGCAAAAGTCACTGTTGTTGGAGCATTCGGACGCCCATCGCTTGAGCTGCTTGCGTCAATCCACCCTGACCTGGTTATTGACGTTGATCTGGCCGATAAAGAGACAGGCAAAAAAATATCAGCACTTGGAATGCGAAGAGAGACCTTTTCATGCAAGACCCCTGACGACATCCCTGTTGTGCTTAAAAAACTCGGAATACTGACCGGTCACACAGGAGAAGCCGACAGCCTTGCACTTTCGATTGCTGCAGGTCTGGAGAAATTCAAAAAGAAAGCAGATGCAGAGAACCATAAAAACACAGTCTATCTTGAAATCTGGAACGATCCATTCTGGACGGGAGGACAAGGAAGTTATACCTCAGCGCTTATTGCTTATGCCGGTGGCCAGAATATTGGTGATGTAGTAAATAAAGAGTATTTCGAGATATCACAGGAGTGGGTGATCAAGAAAAACCCGGACGTGATTGCGTGCATGTATATGGCAAAAAAATCTACCGCTGCTGATGAGGTCATTAACCGTCCCGGCTGGCAGAATATTGCGGCAGTGAAAAACCACAGGGTGTATGACCGTTTCGACAATAGCCTTTTCCTTCGTCCCGGACCGCGAGTGCTCGAAGGAATTGAACAGTTATACGGAACAATCCATGCCATAGAGAAGCCGATCCATTGAATTTTTAGGCACTCTTCTATCAGAATCGGTGTTAATTTTTTTATCTTTGTGCCTTTAGCGGAACAAAACAATATGCATGCATGAAGCGCTCTCCACTGGTCATTTTACTGCTGACGGTTTTACTGGATTTGATCGGCTTCGGCATTGTGCTCCCGCTACTGCCTACCTATGCCAAGGATCTCGGGGCGAATCCTTTCATGATCGGGCTGATTGCAGCGATATTCTCCATCATGCAGTTTATCTTTTCCCCACTCTGGGGCAAGCTGAGCGATAAAATCGGCCGGCGACCGGTTATGCTGATCAGTATTTTTATCACGGCTGTATCCTATCTTGTTTTTTCCCAGGCCAGCACTATTCCGCTGCTGATTTTCGCACGGGGACTATCCGGTATCGGCTCAGCAAACATAGCCGCAGCACAGGCCTACATCACCGATGTAACCGACAGTAAAAGCCGCTCCGGAGCCATGGGGATGATGGGTGCTGCATTCGGCTTAGGGTTTATCATAGGCCCGCTTATCGGAGGCATCCTGAAGCACAATTATGGTATCCAGATGGTCGGATACGTCTCCTCCAGCCTGATTGCCATCGACTTTATTCTCGCAGTCTTTTTACTTCCGGAGTCGAACAAATTTGCCGAAAAAATGAAATTCGGCTTTTTGAAAAAAAGAGCCGCAGGTAGCGAACCCCGGCGCTCGTCATCCACCTTTCTCGGCGAAAAGGTGAAAGAGTATGGTGAAGGGCTGAAGCTGGTATTCAGTTCCCGCCCGCTTGCGCTGCTGATGATTGCAAACTACATTTACACCTTTGCCATTGTGAACATGCAGGTGGCATCCATCCTGCTCTGGAAAGAGTATTTCTCGGCCAGCGACCAGCAGATCGGATACATTTTTGCCTATGTAGGCATCTGGACAGTCATTGTTCAGGGCGGACTTATCGGCAAGCTGATAAAAATGCTGGGCGAGCACAAGCTTTTTCTCTGGGGTCATCTTTTCAGCTTCATCGGCATCTTTTTTGTTCCGTTCGCCCCGCAAACTACTCTCTTTTCACTGGGGCTTGTCATCCTTTTCTTTTTTGCCATCGGAACAAGCCTGGTCAACCCCATCAACATGTCCATGATTTCTCTCTACAGCTATAAAGAGAAGCAGGGACAGATACTCGGTCTATCACAATCAGTTAACTCTTTTGCCCGAATTATGGGGCCATTCAGCGGGAGTATACTCTACGGCATGAATTTTCATGCGCCCTATGTTTTTGCAGGGATTTTGACACTCATCGGGGCAGTAATCGCAATCAGCCTGTTCAAATATAAGATTGAAGCCCTCGGTCATTCAGTTGAAGTAAGTAATGCCTGACAATACTGAACCGGCAACGTTTTTGATACAAGGCGCAAAGCATATGAATATTGGAGTTATTGGGGTAGGGAAACTCGGAGAGTTTCATACAAAGCTTCTCACGGAAATCTCCAGGGACCAGCCGGATATTCATTGTGCAGGTATATACGACCTCGACAGCAACCGGGTTGAAGAGATGTCGAAAAAGTATAATGTCCCATCCTTCAGTTCTCTTGAGCTCCTGGCAAAAACATGTGATGCCGCTATTATAGCTACGACAACAAGCTCACACTTCACCATTGCCCGGACACTGCTTGCGGGGGGAGTGCACCTCTTTATAGAAAAGCCGATTACAACAACTTTGGAAGAGGCCGATGAACTTATACGGCTTGAGGCAGAACACAAGGTTCGCATACAGGTTGGGCATATCGAACGATTTAACCCGGCCATCCGTGCTATTGAACCCTATATCGGGCAGCCAATGTATATCCAGGCTGAACGATTGAGTAATTTTTCCCGTCGCGTTACCGACGTTTCCGTTGTGCTTGACCTCATGATCCATGATATCGATCTTGTTCTCTCGCTCATACCATTCGACATCCGGCACATTTCCGCATCGGGTGTAAGGGTATTTTCAAACGAGCTTGACATGGCCACCGCAAGAATCGATTTTGTAAACGGTGCAACAGCAAATGTTACCGCAAGCCGGCTCAGCCGCAGCCGTCAACGCAAATTCCGTTTTTTCGGCACCAATCCGAAGAGCTATGCCTCACTTGATCTCACAACCGGTAAATCAGAGGTATTCAGACTGGTAAAAAAAGAGGACGCTTCTTCTAAAAACCCACTCAAGACCTTTGCCGCCCGGAAAATTCTTGAACAGTTCGGCGAAATTCAGGAGGCAATGCAGGGAATGGTGCTCGATTATATCCACCCGGAAATTCCGAAAATAAACGCGCTGCGCGATGAACTCGAGCAATTCATCAACACACTCAGAAACAATACCCCCGTTGCCGTAAGTTCGGCTGACGGACGCAGGGCAATTATGGTGGCAGGCAAAATCACTGCTGAAATTGAAGCCAATGCAGCGTCATCTGATATTGTATAGAGAAATCCCCACATGACAACACTTTCACAGGCAGCCCTTCCTGAAATACTTTACAGTATCGGCGACTTGGCTGATGAAAACGGAATAGACTGTTACCTTGTCGGCGGCTACGTCCGCGACATGATCATGCAGAGACCATGTAGCGACATAGATATTATGCTTATCGGCGATCCCGTCCCTTTCGCAAAAAAAGTACGGGACAGACTTCACGGCAATAATTTTGTTCTTTTTGAACGTTTCCGCACTGCTCAGCTTGAACTTGCCGACGAAAAACAGGGAACGTTCAAAGTTGAACTTGTCGGCGCACGAAAAGAGTCCTACAACTCCGACTCACGAAAGCCGGTAACCCTTATTGGAACGCTCGATGATGATCTTTCACGCAGGGATTTTACTATCAATGCACTTGCCCTTGGACTGAACAGAAAAAACCGGAACCAGATCATTGACCACTTTCACGGGCTTAAAGACCTTGATTCCCGAATTCTGAGAACTCCGCTTGAGGCTGAACAAACCTTTTCGGACGACCCGTTACGCATGATGAGAGCTGCACGGTTTGCCTCCCAGCTGGAGTTCCGACTGCTTCCTGAGGTGGTTGACGCTATGAAAACCATGCATGAAAGAATCCGGATTGTATCAATGGAACGGATCAGTAACGAGTTTTTTAAAATCATGCTCTCGCCCCGCCCTTCCACCGGACTGATCACTCTCTATGAAACCGGAGTAATGAAGGAAATCATGCCGGAAATTGCTGTTATGGCAGGCATCGAACAGTATGATGGACTCGGACATAAAGATACCCTTTTCCATACCTTCCAGGTTATAGACAATGTGGCTGCCAAATCTGAAAACCTCTGGCTTAGAATTGCCGCACTGCTTCATGATATTGGCAAACCGGCAACAAAACGCTTCACCAAAAGTGCCGGATGGACCTTTCATGGCCACGATGCAGTAGGTATCAGGATTGTAGATAAAATTTTCAAATCT
>CAIVCU010000435.1 GCA_903904495.1 uncultured Chlorobiaceae bacterium | reverse complement strand
TTTTAATAACGGCATCGATTACAGCGTTCGGATCTTCGTTGACTTTTAATCCAAGTGCAATACGTGCAATCAAGTCTATTGCGAGTGCAAGCTTAGCCCAAAGAACTCCTGCTGCATCCTGGAGGTAGTCACGCGCGGTGACATCCTTAGGTGCTGTTTGGCTTTCGTTCAAAATATCCCGAAGTTTTCTCCCTTCACCAGAAGCTAGCAACGAAAGTCCTCGTAGTACTTTTATCTCATAACATCCATCTGACGATTCCCTGAAAAGCTTTGATGCTTCAGATGCATCCGCTTGATGACCGGCCATCAGGAATAACAGACAGGCCGCCACTTCTGTACCAACTCCGTGGTCAGAAAGCGATGGCATATTTATATCAAGTTCACCCAGTCCTGCCTCAATCAGACGGGCTTGGCTCAGAGTATAGTGGGCAGAACCAGCAACAAAGGCACAAGAATCACGATGAGGATTGTCCTCTGGTAAAAAGATGGAAAACGCTTCATATGTATCAGCGAGCTTTCTAAGCTCCTCAAGCTTTTCTGCCCAATCTGCTTCACGCTGCCCGTTTCGCAGTTCAACTGCTCCAAGGCGTGCGGCTACTACCTTCGCATAGGCCTCGGTCAATAACTGGGGTAGCAATTCGAGATCAAGGTTCTCAAGAGGCTCAGCATCCTGGATGAGCCGGACGGTCTCTGAATCGAACATTTCACTCCTCCTGAATATAACTGCGAAGCTCAGTTTCGACCTTTTCCGAGAACATGTTCATCCATGTCCGAAGATCAGGAATATTAACTGTCTCACCACGTCGGCGTTCAATGTTTCCTGATACTAGTTCGTTGAAACCCTTGAAGAGTTGCTGGCTACGTTCCTCTTGTACTGTGATGCGTACTCGATACCGCCGTTTACCTTCCCACGAAATGCGGCGAACAAGGGCGATAGCCTCGTCAGCTGGAACCCCACCCAAACCAAGAGTAGCAATAATGTTTGAGCGGAGTTCATCCAGTCTGCCTCCGGCCTCATAATTCTGAATCTCTGGCCAAACATCTTTTCGTATGGTGTCGCGTGGGTGCTCAGTGGCCTTGTCTTCGCAAATCGACAACGCAATCATCGCCCCATCTGCTCGATGGACGACAATGGAATCCTGCCCCTTCGCTGATGCTTGCGCATGTGGAAGAGCAACGAGATCACCATTGTCTAAATCAAGGTGAGCTGCTAGCCACATCATGAGCTGGAAAAGAAATCCATCCCTATGATAATTCACAGTCGGCTTCAGGCGTCGGATAATAATGTCTTCAATCTCATTTTTATCAAGGATAACAGTTTCGGCTTCCACATCCCTTATCCTATCATTTAAAATAGCTTTAGCTAAAGTAAACTCCTGCACAAGAACTAAAGCGACTGCTTGAGCAAGAGCATCTTCATCCGAGATAGAGAAGAAGACTCCTTGGCAATAGTCATCGTTAAGAAAGTTTATCGTTAGCATGAGGGCACCTCAAAATCGGCTATTTGAAATAGTTGTTCATCCGACAACCTTGGCAAATAAAATGTTCTCCCTCCATGTGAAACTTGAATGTATCCCCATCACACGACCGGAACCCGTCTTTTTATGAAATCACATTTCACATGATTTCTATGTACTACAAGCAATATACAGCGATAGAGCTTTTCGATATATGATAATTCTTTAATCTTCAAAAAAAGGTAAATAAGTACCCCTCGAAATTTTCAGCGTGCTGCGCTTTTCTTTCGATCACTGGTGTGTTGCTCCGATTCCCAAAAGCGGCCAGCTAGAGTTCACGTCAGACAGAACGTTAGCAATCAGTTTATTTTCGAATGTTTATTGGAAACTCAACACTATTTTTCTTATGACATTTTCTGCAGATATAGGGCATAGGACGCGTGAGATGATATCCATCAGAACACCTAATATCACCCATATATCACACAACATCATTTCTTGAGCCAAGG
>CAIVCU010000434.1 GCA_903904495.1 uncultured Chlorobiaceae bacterium | reverse complement strand
GTCAGCATGCAGTGCCGTCTGTACCCATCTTGGATGCCTTGTACACTGGGATAGTGCCCAGAATCTTATCGCCTGCCCCTGTCATGGAGCAAAGTACAAACAGACCGGAGAGATCATTTCCGGCCCGCAGCCTTTACCTTTAGCCTCGTTTAAAGTAAGGGTTGAAGGGGAAAATCTTATTATCGCAAAAGCTTAACCTTTAATTCTTGAAAACCAAGGGAGTCAGGAAAGATGGCTGAAAACAACCAGAACGCTTCGGCAGGAAATATTCCCGCCAAGCCGAAACCCGCTGCTCCGGGTGCCGCCAAGCCGGCAGCTCCAGGTGCTGCAAAACCAACAACTCCACCACCGGCTGCTGCAAAACCGGCAGCATCTCAAAGTGGTGTTTTTAAACCCGCGGTAGATCGTCCGGATTCGAATCCGTACAAGGATTCCCGCTTAGGTCCTCTCGGTGCCTGGTTCCAGGAACGCTTCTATGCAGTGATTCCTATAATCGATTATCTGAAGAAAAAAGAAGTTCCAAAACACCGCCTCTCTTTCTGGTATTACTTTGGCGGACTTGCCCTTTTCTTCTTCATTATCCAGATTGTGACCGGCTTGCTGCTTCTGCAGTATTACAAGCCTACCGAAGCAGCCGCATTTGCTTCATTTGTCTTTATCCAGAAAGTGGTTCCCTTTGGCTGGCTTATTCGCCAGATCCATGCATGGTCGGCCAACCTGATGGCGATGATGGCATTCATTCACATGTTCAGCACCTTCTTTATGAAGTCCTACCGCAAACCCCGTGAGCTTATGTGGGTGAGTGGGTTTATACTTCTCGTGCTGACCCTCGGATTTGGATTTACCGGTTATCTTCTTCCCTGGAACGAACTGGCATTTTTTGCTACCCAGGTCGGTACCGAAACTCCAAAAGTTCTTCCCGGAGGTGCATTGCTTGTCAGTCTTCTTCGTGGTGGTGAAGACGTCAGTGGTGAAACGCTTACCCGTATGTTCTCACTGCACGTTGTTTTGCTTCCAGGCCTTATCCTGCTGCTGCTTTCACTCCATCTGACTCTTGTTCAGATCCTGGGTACATCAGCACCGATCGGTTACAAGGAATCCGGCATGATTAAAGGGTACGAAAAGTTCTTCCCGACCTTCCTTGCCAAAGACGGAATCGGCTGGATTATCGGTTTTGCCCTGCTTGTTTATCTTGCAGCTGTTTACCCATGGGGAATAGGCGTTAAAGCCAATGCGCTTTCACCTGCACCTGTCGGCATCAAACCTGAATGGTATTTCTGGGCAGAATTCCAGATGCTGAAAGATCTCAAGTTTGAAGGTGGTGAACTTGTCGCTATTATCCTTTTGACTATCGGCGGACTTGTATGGGCAATAGTGCCGTTCCTTGACCGCAAAGCTTCACAAGAAGAGAAAAGTCCAATCTTTACCTTGTTAGGGCTTGGTGTTCTCGCCTTCCTGCTCATTAACACCTACCGTGTTTATTTAGAGTATGGCTGGTAAGTGAAACATTTGTTTCAACAATACAAAAGCCCGGTTCAACCGGGCTTTTGTATTTGATATCATGGAAACAGGATGATAATATCAGGCTTTGATCCTGAGTAACTCCCCTATTTCATATCCGGCAAGGAATGCCTGCATATCGATTGTTTCCACAGCCTCAACCCATCCAGCAAACACTGTTTCCGGTGTCTCTTTGTCAGTCGGTCCCACTTTGAGCAGCTCCTGCAGGGTAAGCCATGCCATCAGTACACTGAAGCGGTGTTCACGGAACCAAATTTTATGATGGCGTTCATCGAACTGCAGCATTCGTCCGAAATGCATTTTTTCTTCAGCATAGAGAGTCTGTAAAAGAGCGAGCAGATGTGTTTCGTGTTCATCCGGAATAAGCTCAGGCTTGTGACTGAGCATGCAGCAGAGCAGGTCCGGCAGGTTGTCGCCCGGAATCCCGATGATACCTTTTTCCGGATAGATGGAGGCCAGTGCATCATGCATCAGCCAGTTGTCGATTATGTTTGAGCTCTCAACTACATTTGTTCCAACCATCTTCTGTAGCGTGTCAAGCACAATCCAGTGTCTGACAATCATGAAATAGTCTGTTTTATTCTGGCTGCTCAAGCCGAGGGCGGTCTGAAGTTTGCGGGAATCAAGCTGATCCGGCAGAAGTTCAGCAAGGAGATCAGCTCTGCGGTAGAG
>CAIVCU010000433.1 GCA_903904495.1 uncultured Chlorobiaceae bacterium | reverse complement strand
TCTCGACCGATGATCACTATATTCAAATATTTCGGGACTGATTATGCTGCAACAAAGTTTGCCTTTTTCAGGAAAAATCCCGGCGATTCGATGATTGAGCCAATGCGGCAGTACATCCAGAGCAAGGGTGGCCGAATTTTTGTTGATGCCAAGCTGAACAGGTTTGAACTGAACAGTGATGAAACCATTAAACATGCTGTACTGCAGGACGGCCATAATATTGAGGCTGACGCCTATATTTCCGCTCTACCCGTACATAACATTAAAAAAATAGTGCCCGTTGAGTGGCTTGCCCATAAATATTTCCGCAACCTTCACGAGTTTGTCGGCAGTCCTGTTGCTAACTGTCAGCTCTGGTTCGACAGGAAAATAACCGATACCGATAATCTCATGTTTTCGCAGGGCACGATTTTCGCGACCTTTGCCGATGTTTCAATCACATGCCCTGAAGGGTTCCAGAACGGCATGGGAACAGCCAGCGGCGGCAGCGTCATGAGCCTTGTGCTTGCTCCGGCTCATCAACTCATGAACATGCCGAACGAGGTCATTACCGAGCTGGTGATGAAAGACATCCATGAACGATTCCCAAAATCCCGCCAGGCAAAACTACTGAAATCAACAATTGTCAAAATTCCCCAGTCGGTTTACAAGGCTGTGCCTGATGTCGATCAATTCCGTCCTGATCAAATCAGTCCTATCAAAAACTTCTTTCTTGCCGGTGATTATACCTATCAACGCTATCTCGCATCTATGGAAGGGGCTGCGCTGAGCGGAAAACTTGTTGCTGAAAAGCTCCTCAGCAGATTCGGTGGCTGAACAGACCGTTTAAACCCCTGGGAAAAGCTTTAACACTGAGCTTCAGGGGTAGGTACGGACGTTGAACGAATTACCGAAATATGCGTTTACAACCCCATACGCCACATTCATCCACTCTTGCTATGCAACAACAACAATCACTCCACCGAAAAAACACGATATATGCTGACGCTGGTGCTCAGGTCAAGCTGCTTGAAGAGACTGACTGCGGCATTCCTCCTTTCAATCAAATACTTAACAAGTCTGGAAATGCACCACTCACCGCCGAGAGTGTCGATGTTTTGCAGATTAACACAGGCTACGTGTGCAACCTCCTCTGCCGACACTGCCATGTTGATGCAGGTCCGGATCGCAGGGAGATGATGACACAGCAAACCATGCTGCACTGCCTTGATGCACTTGATAACAGCTCTATAAAAACAGTGGACATTACTGGTGGAGCACCGGAAATGAACCCTGAATTCCGATGGTTCATTGAACGCATAAGAACCAGAGTACCTGATACCACAATCCTTGTCCGTTCGAACCTGACCCTTTTCACTGGTCATGAAAAATACCGTGATATTCCGGAGTTTCTCAAACAGCAGAGGGTAACCATTATCGCCTCACTTCCCTGCTATACGAAAACAGCTGTCGATACTATGCGGGGAAACGGGGTTTTCGACCGATCCATCAAAGCTTTGAAACTGCTCAACAACCTCGGATACGGAAAAGAGGGAAACGACCTCGAACTCAACCTGGTCTATAATCCCGGAGACATGTCGCTGCCACTGGAGCAGCATGAGCTTGAAAGAACCTACCGCAAGCAACTCGACGAAGAGCATGGTATTGTCTTCAACCATCTCTATACCATTACGAACATGCCGATCAGCCGTTTTCTTAATGATCTGCTTGAAAACGGCCGCTATTGTCAGTATATGACGCTCCTTGCACAAAGCTTCAATCCCCTCGCCGTGAAAAACCTGATGTGTCGAACAACGGTGTCGGTCGGCTGGGACGGAACGCTCTATGACTGTGATTTCAACCAGATGCTCCGCCTGCCGCTGGAGAGGAGGGTGCCGCAACATATCAGCTCGTTCAATGAGGAGATGCTCAAGAGCCGCCGGATAACTGTCGGCCAACACTGTTACGGATGTACGGCCGGCTCCGGTTCAAGCTGTCACGGGTCGCTGGTATGAATGAGAAGTCACTGCTGATCATTTTTACAAAAAATCCGGAGCCGGGATTGGTAAAAACACGTCTGGCAAACTCGATCGGTGATGAAAAAGCTCTTGCCGTGTACGAAATACTCCGGCGTCATACCGCTTGCATATCCGAAAAGGTTGCTGTACAGCGGATAGCGTATTATTCTCACTTTCTTCCTGCCACCGATATTTTTGTCACGGAAAAATTCAACGCTCAACTGCAGGTGGGTGAAGATCTTGGCGAGCGCATGATGCATGCGATGCAGCGGGGATTTGAAGCAGAATTTCACCATGTCGTGCTTATAGGAACAGACTGTTATGAGTTGAGCAGTGCTGTGCTTGATGCAGCTTTCGCGGCTCTGGAATATGCAGATGCAGTCGTTGGCCCGGCAAGTGATGGAGGATTTTATCTTATGGGGTTGAACATGCTCATTCCGGAACTCTTCCTCGGGCGACATTGGAGCACAAAGGAGGTATTCAGCGAAACAATCGAATTACTTCAACACCTCTCTATTTCATATGAACTGCTTCCTGAGCTGTCGGATATCGATACGTTTGATGACCTGAAAAAAAGCGGATTATGGACAACCGAAGCATAAGCATTATTATCCCGACCTATAACGAAGAGGCGCTTATCGCTCAGTCGCTAAAGGGGCTTCTTTCAATTACAGAACGATATGAAGGGGTAAACATCATTGTCAGTGATGCAAGCACCGATGATACACCCGGAATCCTTTCGGACTTTCCTGTAACTGTTTGCCGTAGTGCAAAAGGACGCGCCAGACAAATGAATGCCGGAGCACGTCTTGCCGAAGGGGATATTCTCTATTTTCTACATGCGGACACTCAGCCTCCGGAAAGCTTTGTCGACGATATCCGTTCAGCTGCTGCAGAGAGTAAAAAAGCAGGCTGCTTCCGGATGAACTTTAACGACAGCAACCCCATCATGAGCCTGTACGGATGGTTCACACAGTTTCCGCTGATGGTATGCCGTGGAGGGGACCAGTCACTCTTTATTGATAAATCTTTCTTTCATGAGATCGGAGGATTCGACGAT
>CAIVCU010000432.1 GCA_903904495.1 uncultured Chlorobiaceae bacterium | reverse complement strand
ATCGCGGCGAAGATTGCGAAGGGAGACCTTTGAGTCCTCACCGAATTTTTTGGTGAGCTTGACAAACTCTTTCCTTCGCTCTTCAGTAAGAGGTGGTATACTGACTCTGATATTCTGACCGTCAGCAGCCGGGTTGAGTCCAAGGTTTGCATCGCGAATGGCCTTCTCTGTAGCTGAAACCATCGATTTATCCCAGATCTGAACCATCAGGGTATGTACGTCCAGAACCCCGACGTTGCCGACCTGCTTTAATGGCATCTGTTGGCCGTATGCTTCTACCTTGATACGATCAAGCAGAGTTGTTGTAGCCTTTCCTGTTCTGATCGAGGCAATCTCATGCTGAAACGCCTCGATAGTCTTTTTCATTCTAGGCTCAATTTTCTGATAAACATCCCTGACACTCATAGCTGTTTCAATAGGTTAGTGCTGGTTTGCCGAAAAATGCAACGTTCTTTATTGAGCGTTGGCCTGTCCAACTGTGGCTTTTGCAAAGCGCTTGTTGAAGCGTTCAACACGACCGGCTGTATCAACAAGTGTCTGTTTTCCGGTATAGAACGGATGGCAGTTGTTGCAGATATCAACCTTGATGGTTGGTCTGGTAGAACGGGTAACGAATGAGTTGCCGCAGTTTGCGCAGTTGACGGTAACCTCTGTATACTTTGGATGAATATCTTGTTTCATGACTTTCGTTGACTTTATCGTACAATAAGTGATATAACCGGCAATAAAATTGTAAAGGTGCAAATATACAAGAATTTCAATCCAGTTACAACCATTAATATGACCGGTTCCACCTCGATAAGTTACCTGAAAGGAGTAGGCCCAAAAAAAGCATCAACCCTGATAGAGGTTGGTATTGCTACCATCGATGACCTTTTTGATTACTTCCCGCGCCGATATCTCGACCGACGCGCCATGAAAAGCATTAAAAATCTTGTTGAGGGTGAAACAGTAACGGTTGTCGGTAAAATATTGAAAACCCAGATCGAGGGAGAGAGTCCCGGACGGTCACGATTCAAGGTATGGCTTGCTGATGCTACAGGCGTGCTTGAGCTCACCTGGTTTAAAGGGGTACGATTTTTCTCCCGCACCGTTGTTCAGGGGGAAGCACTTGCCGTTCATGGCAAAGTCAGTTATTTCGGGCATCAGGCGCAGATGCAGCATCCCGATTTCGATCGTCTGAGTTTGAATGCTCATGATGCCGGTTACGGAGAGTCAAGTGATTTTGACCTTTACAATACAGGCAAGATTATCCCTCTCTACCCTACAAGTGAGGCCATGAAACTGGCAGGTCTTACATCCCGGCAGATGCGCAATCTTGTAGTCCTGGCTTTTGAAGCTATACAGCCGGGCAGAGAGGAAAACCTCAGTACCTCCATTCTTTCGACGTACAATCTACTGACGCTTTCCGATGCATATCGTGAAATTCATTTTCCCTCATCGTATGAAGAGCTTGCCAGGGCCCGTTACCGCATGAAGTTTACTGAACTTTTTTATGCTCAGCTCTTATTTGCCCTTCACCACAACGAGATCAGGCAGATCAAATCTGCCGCCCGGTTCACTCATTCCGGGGTGGTCACTGAAAAGCTTTATGCCAGTCTTTCTTATGAGCTGACGGATGCCCAGAAAAATGCCATCCGTGAAATATACCGTGACCTCAAAAGCGGAAGCCCTATGAACCGTCTTCTGCAGGGAGATGTTGGCTCAGGAAAAACCATTGTAGCCATGTTTGCCATGGCTCTTGCTGCCGATAACGGCCTGCAGTCAGCCTTCATGGCTCCTACCGAGATTCTGGCAGTACAGCACTATCTCGGCATGAAGCGTTTTTTTCAGCCTTTTGGTCTTCAGGTCGGTATCCTGACGGGCAAACAGGGAAAAAAAGAGCGTCAGGCGGTTCTTTCAGCACTCAGTTCAGGTGAGATCAATATTGCTCTTGGTACTCATGCTATGATTGAAAAAGGAGTTAGCTACGCAGGGCTTGGACTGGTTATCATTGACGAACAGCATCGATTCGGAGTGTTGCAGCGCAAGGCATTGCAGGAAAAGGCTATAAATCCTCATGTCCTCCTGATGACGGCCACCCCCATACCGCGAACCCTGACCATGGGTGTGTTTGGTGACCTTGATGTTTCGGTCATCCGTCAGATGCCAGCAGGTCGGATCCCGGTGAAGACCTATATTAAGCATGAAAAAGAGAGCGGAAAAGTCTATGATTTTCTTCGTTCACAGGTGGCCGAAGGCAGGCAGGGTTATATTGTCTATCCACTTGTTGAGGAGTCGGAAAAAATGGACATGAAAGCTGCAGTGGAAAGTTATCATCACCTCTCTGCCGAAGTATTTCCTGACCTTCGACTTGGATTGATTCATGGCCAGATGACCCCTGACCAGAAAGAGGAGGTGATGGGGCAGTTCCGTCGGGGGGAGCTGCATCTGCTTGTGGGGACTACGGTTATCGAGGTTGGTGTTGATGTGGCGAATGCCACGGTCATTATTATTGAGCATGCCGAGCGTTTTGGTCTCGCCCAGCTTCATCAGCTCAGGGGACGGGTTGGCCGCAGTGAGTACCGTTCAACCTGCATTCTCCTCTATACCAAACTTACGGAGGATGCGCGTGAAAGACTTGCCGCAATTGAGTCTACTACTGACGGTTTCATCATTTCCGAAACTGATGCCCGAATAAGGGGTGCAGGAAATATTCTCGGAAAAGAACAGTCCGGAACCTTGAGTGGATTAAGGATTGCTGATTTGAACTGTGATTTTGATATCATGCAGTCAGCCCGCGCTGCGGCATTCAAACTTGTCGAACAGGATGGAAGGCTGCAGGATGCAGATCACAAGATGATTAGGAGTTATTATGAACGTTACTACCGGGAACGCTCTTCGCTGGCTGATATTGGTTAGATTTATTGAAACAGAAGGGAATACAGCAGTTTGAATATGAACATGAAAAGCCTGCATGAACCGGTCCCCGGTGGAGTTGTCACAGAGGTTTCCGGCGCATCATATATTGTTATTGCCGAAGACGGCACAGAATTTCGTGCACGTACCTTTCCCGGCACAAAAGCCGATAATGGCGATACCTCACTTGTCGTCGTTGGCGACAGGGTTGAGCTGAAATTGATTGAGACAGGAACTGCATTAAGTGAGGCAGTAATAACATTTGTTCACCCTCGCAGAAGTGCCCTGACAAGAAAAAGGGATGTACGCAGGAATCGCAGCAAGGAGAAAACTCAGGTAATCGCGGCCAATATCGATCAGCTGGTCGTTGTCGTCTCTGCCTATGACCCTCTGCTCAACACCCGCCTTATCGACCGCTACCTTGTCTTTGCCGAATCCGAAAAGCTTGAAACGATTATTGTAGTCAACAAAATAGATCTTGAGGACTCAACGGAGACCCGTGAGATGATGAAGCCCTACAAGGCTCTCGGGTATACGATTTTTTATACAAGTGCTGAAAAGAAACGTGGAATGAAATCTTTGAAGAAGGCTCTTGCCGGAAAGCTTTCAGCATTCAGCGGTCACTCAGGCGTTGGAAAGTCAACCCTGATCAATCAGCTTTTCGGCTATGAACGCTTAAAAACCGGCGAAACAAACTGGAAGACCGGAAAAGGTCTTCACACCACAAGTAACTCCGTTATGCTCCTGCTTCCCGGAGGCGGATATATTATCGACACTCCCGGCATACGAGAGTTTAATCTTTCAGACATCAACCGGGAGAACCTGCGTTTTTACTTTAAAGAGTTCCTTACCTATATGCCTGACTGTGCCTACTCTTCCTGCTCTCATACAGTGGAGCCTGGGTGCGGGATTCTGCGTGCGGTAGGGTCCGGCAATATTGATTCTGAGCGTTACGAGAGTTACCTTGCAATCTATGAAAGCATTGACAGGGATAGTTGAGACTTATCCTTTTGCGGTTGTCATAATGATTTCATCAACTCTTTTTGTTTCCGGTTTCAGTCATCATTGAACCATTTTGACCAATGATTATTACCGTCAATCCTGCCACAGAAGAACCGATTGCCGAATATCATACCATGACATCCGGTGAAATTCGGGAAGCAATAACCCTCTCCTACTGGGACTTTATTTCATGGAAAGAGTTTTCCGTCTCTGAACGCAGTGTCTGCATGAAGCGTCTTGCAAAGCTTCTTCGACTCGAAAAAGAGCAGCATGCAGCTCTGATCACTCTTGAAATGGGCAAACCACTCTCACAGGCAGCTGCGGAAGTAGAGAAATCGGCATGGGTCTGCGATTTTTATGCCGACAATGCAGCCTCTTTTTTAAAGCCCGAAGAGAGGGACCTGGATGGAGGTGTCAGGGGAGTGGTGAAATTCGAACCTATCGGCCTTGTTCTCGGCATAATGCCCTGGAATTTTCCATTCTGGCAGGTCTTCCGGTTTGCCGCTCCTGCGATGATGGCAGGCAACGGTATTATTCTTAAGCATTCACCAAATGTTACAGGTTCAGCCATTGCCATCGAACAACTTTTTTGCGATGCCGGATTTCCTGCACATCTCTTCAGCGCGGTGCATATAGCTCTGGAAGATGTTGACAGTCTGACCGGCTTCATGATTGATCACCCCGCCATTCAGGGCGTATCGTTGACGGGAAGCACTGCTGCCGGCCGGGCAGTGGCATCGAAATCAGGCAAAGCACTGAAAACAAGTGTCCTTGAACTCGGTGGAAGTGATCCCTACATTGTCCTCGATGATGCGGATATTCCTCAGGCGGTCGACATCTGTGCTGCAGCGCGTCTTCTTAATGGCGGACAAAGCTGTATAGCCGCCAAGCGTTTTATTGTGCAGGCCCGTGTTTTTGAGCAGTTCGAACACCTACTTCTTCAACGCATGCAATCGGCTGTGATGGGTGATCCTTTCGACCCCGCGGTCGAGGTCGGACCTCTTGCCCGTCACGACCTCCGTGAACAGCTGAACAGTCAGGTCACCAAAAGTGTTGCCGAAGGCGCACGTCTGCTTTGCGGCGGAAAAATTCCGGAAGGCAAAGGATTTTACTACCCGCCGACCGTTCTGTCCGGGGTTCACAAATGGATGGAAGTATACAGCGAGGAAACGTTCGGGCCGGTGGCGACCCTGATTGAAGCAAAGGACGACAGTGAGGCAGTTCTTATAGCGAATGATACTCCCTATGGACTTGGTTCAGCAGTCTTTTCCGGCAATACGGATAGGGCGCTTGCCATTGCCGATCAGCTCGATGCAGGCTGCTGTTTTATCAACAGTATGGTAAAATCCGATCCGCGGATGCCATTTGGCGGAGTTAAACAGTCAGGCTACGGCAGGGAACTCTCAAGTTATGGCATTCGTGAATTTGTGAACATAAAAAGCCTGTGCTACAAGGGACGGTGATTACGTCTTTTTACTCTTACATGCAAAACCGTATCCGATGTTGAGCCATCATTCATTGATTGTAGAGCTTATGCGCGCCAACCTTACCAGATATAACCAGAACAATTTCTAACTGTGGCTCTGTGTAGTATTCGGAGAACAAAAGGCTTTCGATTTGATGGATAGGAGTTAGCCCCGTTAACTGTACCGGACAATAGTAGAGATTTCTGGTTTCTTTTGTTGCTTTTCAATGAATTCCATGGGTGTCAGATCAAGGCAAGGAATTACAAAGAGGCTCAGTATTGTTTGTCTTTAACTCTAAAATGGCCATTATATAAATCGAAATAGATTACTCTATAAAGGCAAAAGGATAGAAAGTAACTGTCGGTGTAAAAGACATACCGGTATTCAAGATCTTAATGGAGTTCAAGACTGCGGATACTGACAGCCTGCAAGCTTATGGGGAATAGAGAGTCGTAAAAAAGCTTCTTATCAATAACGTTATGTCCCGGAAAAAAACCCTTGCATTCTTAACTACATTAATTAACAAAAAAAGGAGATGCCGATATGTTGGATGTTGAAACTCTTCGCAGATCAGTATCAGAGTGGAATGAAGTTCGTCATATAGATCCAACACTTACTGCAGACCTCTCTGGAGCAAACCTATCAAATACTAACTTGAGCCACGCAAACCTTAGTGGTATAGACTTCTCAGACGTGAAAATTACCGGAGCAAATCTAACAGGAGCAAACCTTAGCGAAGCAAACCTCATATTAACAGACCTTAGCGGCGTTGACCTCAGAGAGGCAAACCTTTCAGGGGTAGACCTTCGAGGAAAAGACTTTTGTGGTAAGAATTTGAGCAAGACAAATTTCACTGGAGCAGACCTTTATAAGGTAAGCCTAAGAGGGGCAAACCTTACAGGGTCAAACTTGAGTGGAGCAAGACTTGAGGAGGCAAAGCTGAGCAATGCAAACCTTGCAGCTGCAGACCTTAGTGATGCCAACCTAAACGGTGCAATTCTATTCGAAGCCGATCTAACTGGAGCAAAGCTGAATAATGCGGAAGTCATTAATGCGAACATCTGTATGGCAAAACTAAATGGAGCTGACTTCACTGGAGCAAACCTAAAATTTTCATACTTGGTAGATACCGACTTTACCAATGTAACAACTTATGAAGGTGCCAACTTATCAAAGGTATGTTTTACACGAGCAGAATTTTTTGATCAAATATCCAGAGGGGTAGATATGGACCATCTTGAACTTATAAACCCCGAAATGCGTCCACTGAGGTGATCTGCAAAAAGTATCAAATCCATTAGAGCAAAACCCAACACGGAAACGGTGTGGAATTTTCACCCTGCGGCTGGTTGTGATCTATCTATAGCATTACCCTATATCGAGACCTTCAGCAAGTATTTCCGGATCATTGATGGGCAGTAAGCAGGTATGGTCGATACAGAGAGATGCCTGCGGGTGGACAGCAGCAGTCTGAATGCTTTCCGGAAAGCGTTGTATGCCGGCCAGTTCATCCGACGCATGCATGATGACGTTTCCCGGCAGGTATCGCTTGTCAATAACGGCTCGCAGTTGAGACATCTCTGGCGCGAGGAGCTCTCCTGAAAGAATAACCCTGCTTTTCCTTTTGCGTGCAAAGTTCAGGGCAACCAGCATCTGTGGCAGAGCGTGGCTGTTTTCAGCAAGCATGTTGCCGCATGACTTGATGGTTTCTTCCGCCCTGATTGAAAACTTATCTTCTCCGGTTATCTCACTGAGCCGCAGAAGGTTCAGGGTACTGACAGAGTTTGCCGAAGGCTCCGCACCGTCATAATCTTCCTTGATTCTCAATGGTACTGAATTGTCATCAACAGCCGTGCTGAAATAACCTCCATGTGCAGGATCATAAAAAAGGCTGTTCTGCAGCTCAGCAAGTTCAAGAGCTGTCAGTAGATAGTGAGGTTCAAAAGATGCTTCGTACAGATCTATCAGCCCCTGCACAAAAAATGCATAATCTTCAGCTTTTCCCGCTATGGCAGCGTTGCCGTCTCTGTATCGGCGCAGCAGTCGACCGCTTTTGCGGTCATAGAGTTTATCAAGAATAAAGTCTGCAGCTCTCTTTGCAGCGTTAAGGTATGGCTCGTGATGCAATACTCTGTATCCCTTTGCCAGAGCTGAAATCATCAGGCCATTCCAAGCTGTGAGAATTTTATCATCAAGAAAAGGCCTCGGCTTTTTTACTCTTGCCGCATAAAGCTTTGTACGGGCATCATCCAGAAGTGCGTTGATTTCTTCGATTGTCTTTCCAAACCGATCTGCCGTTTCCTCAATGGTGGCCTGCTGCATCAGGATATTCCTGCCGATGAACTCTCCATGCGGATCGTGCAGTGCATTTCCCTCAACGCTGATACCATAGGTAAAGGAAAAGATTGCAGTGAGCGTTTCATCTTCGAGAATCTCCCGCAGTTCATCAGCACTCCAGAGGTAGAAAGCTCCCTCTTTTTTTATGGTGCCGGACTCGGTTTCCAGGCTGTCGGCATCTTCAGCCGAGTAGAAGCCTCCGTCAGGGGAGGTCATATCACACAGCACATAGTTAAAAATGTCCTGCGCTACACTCTTGAAAAAGGCATCGCCGCTGCACTGAAATGCTTCGAGATAGGAGACGGCAAGCTGAGCATTGTCGTAAAGCATTTTTTCAAAATGGGGTACATGCCAGCGGGCATCGGTGGAGTATCGTGCAAACCCTCCGCCGCCTTTACCTTCGACCCCGATATGGTCGTGAATTCCCCCTTCCGCCATTTTTTTCAGGGTATTGAGCGCCATTCCCAGTGCTTTTTTGTTCCCGGTATTGTATGCGTAGCTGAACAGAAAGTTCAGCAATACGGGCCGGGGGAATTTAGGAGCACCGCCAAAACCTCCAAACAGGGAGTCATAGTTGTTTTCAAGCCATACGAAGCATTTTTTCTGTGCCTCATCTTCTCCAGGGAGAACAGCAGGATTCCTGCTCGAACTGCGATCAAGAGAGTTGAAAAAACTGCAGGAGCTGTCAATAATTTTGCTTTTATCACTTTTCCAGAGTCGGGCTATGGATAAAAGGATGGTTTTAAATCCGGGCAGGCCATACCGGTCTTCAGGAGGAAAATAACTGCCCCCGTAAAAAGGTTTTCGTTCGGGAGTCAGCCATACGGACATTGGCCAGCCGCCATTTCCAGTGCTCGACTGAACATAGTTCATATAGAGACGGTCAACATCGGGAAGCTCTTCGCGGTCAACCTTTACCGAAACGAAATTACTGTTCAGCAGTTCTGCGATTTCTCTGTTTTCAAACGATTCCCGCTCCATCACATGGCACCAGTGGCAGGTTGAATAGCCCACGGAGAGGAACAACGGCTTATTTTCATGGTTTGCTTTTTCAAAAGCCTCGTCTCCCCATGCGAACCACTCTACAGGATTCAGAGCATGCTGGAGGAGATAAGGACTTTTTTCAAGGCCAAGCCGGTTCATTTTTCTATGTTCCTGGGTCACGGTGTTGTCATAGAGAGGTTACCTGTTGAGCAGTTTCAGCATCAGCTTATGCAGCTCAATCTTGTTGATAGGTTTGGTAATGTAGCCATCACATCCTGCTTTTTTTGCGTTTTCCCTCTCTTCTTTTGAGGTAAACGCTGTCTGGATAATGACCGGCAGGTCAGGTCGCAGCTCTTTAATAAGCCTCGTTGCTTCATATCCATTCATCAGAGGCATTTTAATGTCCATGAGAACGATATCAATCTCATGGTACTGTCGCACCATTTCTATGGCTTCCACTCCATTAACCGCAAAAATGGTGTTGATGTTTTCACCTGCCAGGTTTTTTTTGAGCAGCAGGCTGCTGACCGCGTCATCTTCGGCTATAAGAACTGTTATGGCTGGTGCAATAATGACCGGCTTCTGAATGACAGGAGAGGGAATCCGTATGTTCTGGGCAAAAATATGTCTATAGGGCAGCGTGAAATAGAATTCGCTTCCCTGCCCTTCTCGCGATTCGACCCGAATGGTGCCGCCCAGCAGTTCAACGTATGCTTTGGAAATGTTCAATCCGAGACCTGAACCCTCCTGATTTCGGGTTAAGGTGTTATCAACCTGATGGAAACGATGGAAAATCTTAGCTTTCATCTCAGGGGCAATACCGATTCCTGAATCGATAACATAAAATTCAAGGGTGCCGTCTATCCTGTTATAACCGAAATCAATTTCTCCGGAGCTCGTGAATTTCAGGGCGTTCTGGATAAGGTTTGTCAAAATCTGTATCAGCTTTCCACTGTCGGTTTCAATAACGCTCTCGCTGTCAGGAAGTCCAGTGGTATACTGCAATCGCAACCCTTTTTTATCTATTTCAGGTTTGAAAAAGGCATAGAGATCGCGCAGCAATTCGTTTACAGGAGTTTCGGATACCTGCAGCATGATCTCCCCGGCTTCGATTCGGGAAACATTAATAAGGTTATTAATGAGATTCAGCATGCGCACTCCGCTTTGCTGTATCAGGTCAATATAATCGGTCTGTTCTTCTCCGGTCAAATGAGGTTCTTTCAGCAGCTGGGCAAAACCGAGAATGCCATTCATCGGGGTTCGTATTTCATGGCTGATATTAGCCAGAAATGCTGACTTCAACCGGTCGCTCTCCTCGGCTTTTTGCTTGGCTGCAATCAATTCGGCAAACATTTTCTTCTGTTCAGTGATATCCACTTTCACGGCCACAAAATTGGTTATCACATTCTTTTTATTCCTTATCGCCGAGATCACGGCCTGATCCCAGTAAAGCTCACCGTTTTTCTTCTTGTTTTGCAGCTCACCATACCACACATTGCCTGAAAGGATGGTCTTCCAGAGCTCTTCATACACTGATGGCGGCATCAGGCCTGATTTAAGGATACGGGGATTTTGTCCTGTTGCCTCTTCAGTAGAATATCCTGTAACAAGGGTAAATGCCGGGTTAACGTATTCAATGTTGCCTTCAGGATCAGTAATCACAACGATAGCTGGACTTTGCTCGACAGCTACACTTAATTTCTGAAGTTGATTTTCGGCCAGTATGCGTGCTGTAACATCATGAATAATTGCATAGAGAATATCTTTCCCCTCAAGTTCAATCCTGTTGCTGAATACCTCAACATCACGGAGGGATCCGTCTGCTCTGCGGTGGCGGAATAAAAACTGGTTTTGCTTCGAGGTTCTGACTTTATCCATATTCACCTTCACCTCATCGGATGAAGCGCTGGTGATCTGCCGGATACTCATCTGTTTCAACTGTTCAACTGACCAGCCGTAAAACTCCGCAGCTGCATGATTGGCATCGATGATATTTCCTGTATCAGGGTCAAGAAGAATAACTATGGAATCGTTTTCGAAGAGTCTGCGGAACCGCTCTTCACTTTTTTTCAATGTTTCCTCAGATTTCTTGCGTTCAGAGATATCATCAAACATTGACAAAACATAGCCTTCTTGCGGACTGTAGAGTGAGACATCATACCAGTGGTTATCTGTCTCGAGGAAGATCTCGAACTTGTCGGGTATTCCTGTTTCAGCTACCCTCGCATATTTCTCGATGAACATTGGATTCGACTTGGACAGTCCCGGTCGTGTTTCCGTCATTCTCCTGCCAATAACGTCCTTCAATCCTGTCAGCTTTTCATAATTCTCGTTGACTTCCTCATAAATAAAATCAACATTGTTGTCTTCATCGGTAATCTTCCGGTAGTAAGCGTACCCATGCTGTATATAGGAGCCCAGATTACGATGGAGAACACTCTGTGCCTCTTTGTGTTTTGCCTGGCTGGAATTTATACTCCCCATATTCGTTCTGTCTGGCATTACTGATGACTTCCCTTCGTAATGGAGGGGTTTGAGAGTGTGAGAGATAAGAACCTTAAAAGACCTTTAGTCGTTCATAATAAAGCCATTGACTGCATGTGAGCAGCAAACCTCCGAGTTTTTCCAGGGCTGAGAAAACCGATACCTGAAACACATATTATCGAATCATTCCTGTTGGTATTTATTATAAGGTCAGGAGATTACATCGGGTATGTATCCTTGCAAGGCTTCGGTCGCATGTCTGCCTGATGGGAGCTATGAACCGGAATGATCTCCAAGATATTTGGCAAGAATATTTTCAAGTTCAGCTTTATGGATAGGTTTGGAGATATAATCGTCCATACCGGCACTTATACATTTCTCACGGTCACCAACCATCGCATGCGCTGTCATAGCCACAATTGGAACATCAGGTGTTACGCAACGTGCAGGGTCATTTCTAATGATTCTTGTAGTCTCATATCCATCCATTTCCGGCATCTGGCAATCCATTAAAACCAGATCGTATACCTTATTTCGCATAGCTTCAAGTGCTTCTTTCCCGCTGGGAACAACATCAGAAAAGAGGCCAAGTTTCTTAAGCATGGAGGTGGTAACTTTCTGATTTACCGGATTGTCTTCAACGACAAGAATATTAAATGTTTTAGGCACAGGTTCCTGTTCAGTTATGCTGTTATTTTCATACTGGATTTCTTGTGCAGGCTTTTCATTATTCAGAATATCAGCGATAGAGTCGAACAGCTCAATGCGTCTGACAGGTTTCTGGAGTAATTTGAACACCTGTGTACTGAAACGTTTTTTTATTTCTCCAAACTTGACGGGTGAAGCAAGCATGATGACCGGACAGCGGTTTGCAGCATAAACTGTGTTCATAAACAGGTCAAGTTCATCCCCGGATTTGTGCAGGTTATGTATATCAAGAACAACGGCATCCCACGACTCTGGATCACAATAGTTGTTATTGATCAAAGAAAGTGCTGTTTCAATGCTGGAAGCAGGGGTACAATCACACTGCCATGAATCAAGAAGATCACAAAGAACTTCGAGTGCAGTGGGATTACCATTGACGACAAGAACTTTTGTCCTGCCAGCTTCATTTCCCGATAAACAAAGCACTTCAGACGAAGTATCCTGTTTTTCAAGCATAATATCAAAGCTGAAAACAGAACCTTTTTCTGGTTGGCTTTTCACGGAGATGCTGCCGCCCATTTTGTTGACAAGATAGTTTGAAATCGACAACCCCAGACCTGTCCCTCCGTATTTCCTGGCTGTTGAACCGTCTGCCTGAATAAAAGGCTTGAATATTGAGCTTATACTCTCAGGCTGTATTCCAATACCTGTATCGGTGACTGTACACCTGACCATCACCTGTGTCGCTGTTTCCTTATCAGGTTTAATGCTCACGACTATATCGCCATGATGAGTAAATTTTACAGCATTACTGATAAGGTTGACAAAAACCTGCCGGATTCTTACAGGATCGCCTCTAAGGGCAAAAGGAAAATCTCTGCTGGTTGCAATCGTTAATTCGAGTCCCTTAACCTGCGCTGCAAAACCAAGCATTCCGCAAACATTTTCAAGCAGTTCAAGCAGATCAAAATCCACTATCTCGAGTTCAAGGCAGTTTGCTTCAATCTTGGAAAAATCCAGAATGTCATTGATGATTTCCAGCAGATTTTGACCGCTGCTGATAATGGTGTCGACATACTTGCGCTGTTCACTATCGAGCTTCGTATCCTTCAGTATGTCGGACATACCAATAACGCCACCCATCGGGGTACGGATTTCGTGACTCATATTGGCAAGAAACTGGCTTTTTGCCGCATTTGCTTCACTGGCTTCTTTTACTTTATCCTCAAGCTTGCGGTTTATATCCTGCAGCTCTTTTCTTGCAAGGTTAGCATCTTCAATAAGACTGAGCAGTACAGCCCTTTGTTGTTCCCGGTACAGGTTATTCTTCGCTTCATCATCATCATCATCTCCTTCGTCGGTATCTCTTTCGGCAAAAAACTGATCATCAATCATGGAATTCATCAGCAGATCGTCCGTATCGGGAGAGATGCCGTCAGCAATAGTACCGGTATATTTTCTGAGATCCTGTTTCAGCACTGTGACGAAAGCTTTCAGTTCGTTAATGCGTAGTTCTCTGCCGATCATAACACGGTTAAAGCGCTCAAGATCGTTCAGCATTCTCTTCAGCTCTTTTTCCATTCTCTTGCGCTCTGATATATCTGAAACAAGAATAGTGACAGAGGCTACGGTGCCATTGATCAGCGACGGCCCGAAACGTGATTCAATTTCCAGGGTTTCTCCATGAGGGAGAGAGAGTTCACACTCTATTATTGCCGGTTCTCCGGTCAGGAAAGCCTTGTCTATTGCCTTATGATAACTGTTATCATGATTGAGCTCAATGATATGGTCACAGAGATGCTCACCTGTCTGCAGCAGGTTTTTATAACCTGGCAGGGAACGGTTGATATAGGTTATACGGTGGTCGCGGTCAATAGCAATAATGGTATCGGTACTGTTGACAAGAATCGAATTGAGGGTATTCTGGCTTTCACGTAAAGAGGTTAATGCTTTTTCAAGTTTCGATTGCGACGATTCAAGCTCGAAATTTTTATCTTCGATCTGCCGTTTAACATCCGAAAGTTCGATTGATTTCCTGATCAGTTTAATATTCTGTTCAAGGAGAGCGGCCTGTTTCTGCAGAAGTTCCTGTTCTATGCGACTGCTTCGCACTGAAGCTTTTTCAAGCTCAATTATTCGCTGCTGAAGTTTAATGTTGTCAGATTTTATCATGACCTGTTTTTTTGGGGAAAAGGGTATGGCGGTAATCGACATGCATTATTCTTTTCCCAACACCCAGAGCACAACGGTTTCATTATGAAACTTTACCGATGAAAGTTCTTTTCTTGTTTGATCAATAGGGCCGATTTCTCCATAGGTATAAAAACCTATAAGAGGGACATCCGGACCGATACATTCAAGGACGGCGTCAACCTCCTCCTGTACCCGTCTGCCGAGAACAAGCTTTCTTCCTACACAGCTGAACATAATAATGGCCATCGGGGTTGCTCCTGCCAGTGCCTTTTTTGCCTGCGCTGCGGCTTCTCTCGCCCCGTTGATGATATCTCCCCTTGAAGCAGTTGTCAGCGTTACTTCACTTCCTTCAGGAATGGATGCTGCCAGTGAAATTGTTCCCTTTTCGTGGTCGACGGATAAACCGCAGCGCAATTGAAAGAGGCTTTCAGTGTTATCAACAGGATTACGGTCAACGATGCCGAACGGATATTCCAGGCACACGGCAGGAAGCCTTGAAGCCCTTTCTTCACCCAGAAAATCCTTATACATCTCAAGAGCCTTGGTGTGTTCAAATTCTTTCACCACATTTCCTTCAGATGAGGTACAGATAAAACTGTTTCCGATCGATGTAAAACCGCTCCGAACGCCAACGCCGGTTCTGAATCCTTTCTTTTTCATCACCATCAGACCTACGATGGTATCTTTATACACAACACCGTTATAATACTGATAGGTACATTCGAATCTTTCGTCATCACCGAGATAACCTCCGGTTATTTCAAAATCTTTACCTAAAACCAACTGCAGGCCTTCAAGAACCTTGAGTCCATCACCACCCATTCCGTTAGGAAAGACAAGAAGGGATGCATTGGGATCAAAGGCTGCTTTCCTAAGAAACTTCTATATTAATATCCGTTAAAACCTTCTCCTGTAGGGTAAATCCAAAAGCTTCTGCCCGCCGACGTAAATTGACAAGAACTCTATCACGATATTGGCTTTCATAGTAGTCTGCACCTTTGTCTACATACTCCATGCCGTATCTGAGAGTGTTGTAAAAAAGGGTCGCTATCTTTCTTGCTGTTGCAGTTACAGCTTTTGCTTTTCCGGTTCGAGAGGACAACCTACGGTAAAAAGCACCAAGAGCGGTATCACTTTTCCCAATTGTTGTAGCAGCAAGTCTCAACAGAGCAGTCGCTCGACTTGCAGTTCTCCTTGTTCTGGAAGAGAGGACTTTTCCTCCTGAAATTTTGTTACCAGGTGCCAGACATAACCATGAGGTAAAGTGCTTGGATGTCGGCCATCGCGACATGTCAGTGCCACATTCGGCCACCAGTTTCAATGCAAGATAGGAACCGAGTCCATGAATCCGGGTCAGATCTTTACCCATGAAATTGAACAGTGCTGCTCGAACATCAAAGCTTGGTGCATTTTTATTACACTCCTGATGCTTTGCTTTAGGCATTGTTTGTTGGGGATCTGGAGTTAATTGCTGTAATCTTTGAAGCACTAATGCAATGATACGGTCACAGCTTTCGATCTTCTCTGTGTAGATATCAAATAGTTCAAGGGCCTGGGTCAAGGCAAATAAATGCTCAGCCTTATAGTTACCGGTTAAAGCCGCTTTCATGACCTCAACAGAATTATGGCAACGAATATCACGAAACTTGACCAGTTCATCCGGGTTATGTTGCCCTGCGACAATTGCTCGAACAATTTCTATTCCGGTTCTCCCTGTAATTGTTGATACCACATGATGCAATTGGATATTCATTTGCATCATCGCTTTCTGCATGTGCTGGATATGCGATGCCTTATAATCGAGAAGTCTTTCCCGCTGCCGCAAATATGCTCTCAATTCGGCAATATTTTCAGTGGGTTGAAAACTTGCCCGCAACAGACCGAATTGATGCAATTTTTGCAACCACTGGGCATCATTGATATCTGTTTTACGGCCAGGAACATTTTTCGCTTCGCGAGCATTGACCAGAAAAACCTCAAATCCATAGCTTTCGAGAATTTCAAACGCAGGAATCCAATACACGCTCGTTGATTCCATGGCGATGGTTTCAATCCGACAGGATTTAAGCCAGTGGGCCATCGCATGCAGATCACCCGTAAAGCTATTGAATGTTTTGACTGGTTCCTCAGTTCGATCAAGTGGCACTGCTGCCACGTGAAACCGAGAACCGATATCAATGCCGGCAGCATTTGGATGAATGCATGGCATTGCAGATGATCGTTTCGATTGAGCCATAGTCCCTCCAGTTAAATAATTCTGAAGGGCGGGCTTGCGGTAAAATCACTTTCCTAAACGGGATCATCATTATGGTGTCACCACTGCTGAGTCCGCAATTAATGCCCTGAACCATGTTTTTTAACGGGGAAGAACCACCAATAAGCACTCGGCTGCTCCCTTCAGCTTGTTAGTAAGCAACAACTCAAATGTCTTCAAGTTTCTATATAATAGAGAGGGATAAAATTCCTTGTATGTTTTTTAGGATTTCGCGTTCCTCAGTCACTATGCGAAGTTCGCGTTCCATCTTGCGAAACCGCTCTTCTTCTGGATCTTTCAGATGCCCGCTGCCGGGAAAAGGTGCAGCCTTGCTCGCTGAATATTCCTTTTTCCACCGCCTCAGCAAATCAGGCCTGATTCCTAAACTGACGGCTGTCTCTTTGATTGATTTATTACTTCGCATCATCAACTCAACAGCATCAACTTTAAACTCTTTGCTGTACTGTCTGCGACTCTCGTTGCCTGTCTGTGTCATGTCTCATATCTCCTTTTTTTTGAAGATATGACTTCTCACACTGTACCGGGTAGAGACGGCACATTGCTGTGCCATCCCCCCCTAAGGGACTCAGTCATTATAAAAATACCGTTTTAGAGCTGATGCTTATATCCCACCACTGGAGTTCTTTTGATCGCATTAGTCTTTTTTCAAGATTCTTTTTTTCTTTACCGCAAAGCTTTATACCCTTTTGGTATACCGT
>CAIVCU010000431.1 GCA_903904495.1 uncultured Chlorobiaceae bacterium | reverse complement strand
GGTTCGGGTCGTAGAGCCGGTCAAACTCGCTTTGGATGATAGCGAGTTTTTCAGTGTCAGTCATGTGCTCCGAAATTGGTTTCACATCGCCGAGATGTTTCTGAATCTCTTTTCCTGCTCTTTTCAGCTCATCAGAAAAATAAAGCTCATAGGCCAGAGCATCGATCAGCTGCTCGAAAAATGCTGATTGTAGTCTTTTGTCCTGTTTGCTGAGGATAAGCACGTAATCGGCAAGGCGTATATAGACTTCTTGTTCTTGCTGCTGCAACTGTGGCACTGGTAGCTTTTCGACAAACATTGGCTTGTATTCGAAATATCCACCATTGCGAGTGACCCCGAGAGATCGGATGTAATAGTCGGAAATTGAAGAGTTTAAAACAGCCAACAGGAAGCGGTCTCCTCCTGTTATAAATGGACTTGGAGCGTTGACATAAAGACCTGGTTTCGCAAGAGCAAACTGACTGCTTAAAGCAAGATTGCCCCAAACGATTTTTTCTTTTTCAAAGTCCTTGTGAAAGGCTATTTGATCCTGAGTCTCAAACCATTTGTTTCCCGTTTTTTTTCGGCTAAAAACATTTTGGCCACTTTCATCTTTACCGATAACCTCCCCCGTTTGATAGAGTTTTCTGCCAAAAGATTCGAAATAATGACAAATGACAGGATAGTCATTGATATTAAGATGCAATGCGGGAAAAGTTGCTATAATCCATAAATCATCATATTCCGTCCGATATCGCTTTATATTTCGCCCTCTGAGTATTGGTTTGATTATTTCAGCACTTTTTGGGTCTTTGGCAATCAGTTCATCTTTGGTTTTCCCATCGATAATAAACGCATCATTAAAACCCGTTTTAATCCCATAATTCATGGAAATGTCCCAGTTCTTGAGAGCTGTACCGACTGCGTCGATGCGCTTTTTAATCCTGTATTCAGATTTATTACTGATATTCCAGCTCTTTTCTGACAGGTCGGTAAGCTGGATATGCTGTTCTTCAACAAAACGCTCGATGTTGGTATATCTGGTAAATGTTTTATCTACCGGACAGGCCCGTAAGTGTTTATGATTTATTGCCTTTTCAGTGATCATGATATTTGTATCAACGGTTGCCGTTGAAAACACCTGAAAGCCGGAGAAGTCTATCAGAACAAGCGGATTGGTTTTTTGAGTAAAAAAATTTCGCAGCTTTTCCCCGTAATTGGCTCGCATCCACTTGTTTGATGTAATGAACGCGAGTACACCATTCTTTCTTAACAAGCGAAATCCTTTTTCGTAAAAAAGGCAGTAGATGTCACCTGTTTTGGCAAATGTTGAAGCGTATTGTTGTTCCCAGCTTTTCTGGATCAATTGGCCACTATAGTGCTGAATCTGCACATAAGGCGGGTTGCCGATGACCACATCAAAACCACCATGTTTGTGCCATACTTCTGAAAAAAAGAGCTCGAAGTCAAAATCAATATCGTGGTATTGAGATAATTTTTGTGCTGAGTCAAGAAAATTATGAAGCCTGGTGGTAATCAGTTTTCGCAACTCCTTTCTTTTACTTTCATCAGTTTCGTCATAAAACTGTTGCTTGAGAGTTTCGATCTCGTCATACTGGTTGATATCCCGAAAGAGATTTTCAGGAAACCCGATCAGGGTATTTCCCCTGACAATCTTGAAATCAAGGTTCGGAAGTGCTTCTATGGTGTTGTAATCCTCCTCGTCAACAATAAGCGAGAGCCAGAGTCGCAGACGGGCTATATCGATGGCGCTCTGATCAATATCAACACCGTAAAGGCTTTCACGAATGGTGTGCCGTTTGAGTGCGTAGATGGTTTTCGGATGTTCGAGATGCTCCGCTAGAGCCATACGGGCAGTAACGATTTCGTGCAG
>CAIVCU010000430.1 GCA_903904495.1 uncultured Chlorobiaceae bacterium | reverse complement strand
TGCTTCATGGTCTGGAACTCCTTGTGTATTGCGCTGATATAAAATGCTTGGTCGCTTTTAATATCACCGTTTCTCAAGTGTTTTTCAGACCTTCTTTTTTTTTAACCGGACACTACTGGTTATTATAAATAGACTTGGTCGCATCTTTTATCTTCATTCCTTGCCGTTTAAGTCTGACAGACTGCTAGCAGATAAAAACTCTTTGATGCCCGTGTCCATTTTACATCAACTGATAGAGGTTGTCAAGCCAATATTCTACATTAAGGCATAAAAAAAAGCACCTCATACCGAAGGTATAAGGTGCTTTCTAAAAAAAGGGGAGCTTACTTTTTCGGGGCAATAACTCTCTGGACTCCATCCAAAACCGAACTTACACCATTTAAGACGTTGTTGGTAAGGTTGAGCGAAGTTGTTCCGACAAAACCAATAAGGTTCAGCGCAGTGCTTACTCCAAATTTAACCACTTCAATCGGGAAAAAGGCAATTTTACCAATGATCCCCGTCAGATTGTCTAAGACTCCTGGATTCTGATAAGTTGATACGTTTGATACGTTTGACATGGCCGTTGTGATTTAGATTTATTAAAGGTCAATATTTCAAATGGTCGCGGAATCTCTTGTGTAACTCATACCTCTTTTCAAAGAAACACTATCAAATATTAAACCCCGCAACCTCATCTGATTACATATGTAATTTATATATAAAATCACTATAGTCTAATTTTTTTAGCAATAAATATACATATACTCCTCAAGCAGTCGTGTTGAATGGATATTGCCCCTGTCATGAGCGAAAAAAATTCTCCCATGACAGGGGCAATGTGTTACGAGTAGCGTGAGTAGGGTTATATCGCCATTTTGAGAACAACCGGAGCAGTTTTTCCTTCAGCTACAGTGACAACTGTTTTGCCCTGTGGCTTGAGCTTTTCGCTCCATGCACTGATTTCATAGGTTCCTGCAGGAACATTAGGGATAGTGAACTTGCCGTCATGTTCAGTCACCGCTGCATATTGATTTTTAGTAACGATAACCCAGCCCGTCATCTCAGCGTGCGGCTTGCTGAGCAACTGAACTACACCTGACTTATCAAAAGTCAGTGCCCTGGAAGTACCAGTATCCAATTTGTCAACATTGAATTTTTTTGCAGGACTCAATGAAATGACGTTAGAATTGAGTTTATCATTGTTTGAGATTACAATGGTAGATCCAACCGGGACAGTTGTCACTTTAGGCACAAAAGTCAGGCTCTGTTGTACAATCTTTTTATGCTCTGGCACAGCAGGCCCTTTGACGCCTACAAGATAGACAACGGCATCTCCTTTGTACTTCGGCAGATTCGTATCAATTGTTCCTGTGATTGTTCCATTGCAGAATGCATTCGTGGTGATGAACCCGAAGCTTGCCATTAACAAAGCGGTTCTGATGAACCGGGGAGTGCTTTTAATCATATTCAGCTCCTTATGTTTAGTGTTATAAAGTCATGCACTGCAAACCGGGATATATCAATAACTTCAGGTTCATTATAATCAACACACTCTTAAAGGAGTCTTAATGAAATCTTAAATTTTTCAAAAAAATAAGTAAAACAAACTATTGAAGATTTATTCGGCCGGGCATGGTTTTATAAGGCTAAAATTTTATTATAAAATACTATAGTCGTCTTTTCTGAGGCATAGAGTGTTCTGTGCCATTGACGCACTCTCTCCGAAAAGCTTGCGCTTTTAGATCATAATGTACTATGCTGTAGAAATTAAGGAGAGAAGTGCTTGCGGGGTGATCAGCGCAGTGATGTTTTTCGTGAACGTGATCTTTCAGGAAAAATTAAGTTTTTATTAAGCTACAGTTAAGAGACTATTGATTAAAATCAATTTTATTATTTCCTTACAGTTAGGCTTCTTTCCTCTTTTTAACAACCGATAACCACAGGATGAAAATATGATCAAAAAGAATTATCTGGCCCGACTCGTAACGATTATTGCTGTTGCCTTATTCTTCGTCACAGCTGCCATGCCTAAGGCTTATGGGCGGGATGGTGTTGGTGTAGGTGTCATTGCTGGTGAACCTACCGGATTGAGCGTAAAATATTGGATTGATCGAACCAGTGCATTTGATGCAGCTTTTTCCTGGTCACTTGCAGACAAGAACCCTTTCCAGTTTCATGCCGACTACCTGATGCACGGACCTTCTTTAAACGCCAATTCTTCAGAAGCTAAAGGGAGCCTTCCATGGTACTATGGAATCGGCGGACGGATTAAAAATATCAATAACGAAACGCATTTAGGCATTCGCGTTCCTGTGGGAGTTACTTATCTGGTATCTGAAGCTCCAGTGGATATTTTTGCTGAAATAGCACCTGTCCTTGATCTGAAACCTACAGTTAATCTCAACTGGAATGGCGCTATTGGTATTCGCTACTATTTTTAAAGCCCTGAAGAGGAGATTACTCTTTCCTGCCTTCAGAAATAGTTGAGCCTCAAACCGTTAACGGCAAACCCCGGGTTTATCACCTGGGGTTTGTTTTTCAGCGGATCTTTTATGATGCCAAACACAATTTGCGTCATACATTTGATCTGTTGAATTAATTTTACAAGGTTGTTTATCACTTTGTGTGTTAAAAACACAAGACTCTTTTTGATTTTGCCCCAAAACTATGACCATTCGGCACTCAGGGTTTCGGCTTGTTCGAGTACAAGTTTTATGGCTTCTTCCTGCTTAGTGGGAGGGTATTTGTATTTGCGCAGGATGCGTTTTACCATGAGGCGGAGCCGGGCACGGACGCTGTCGCGGACTGACCAGTCGACGCTGATATTCTGGCGGAGACTTTCGGCGAGTTCGTGGGCTATTTTTTTCAGGATGTCGTCACCCATCTCCCTGACTGCCTCTTCGTTGTTGGCGAGTGCATCGTAAAAGGCCAGTTCGTCGGGGTTGAGGCCGAGCTCTTCACCTCTGCCGATGGCTTCCTGGAATTTCTTTGCCATGGCTATCAGCTCTTCGATCACCTGTGCGGTTTCGATAGCCCGGTTCTGATACCGATGGACAACGTTTGTCAGCAGTTCTGAAAACTTCTTCTGCTGCACGACGTTTGTGGCAAACCGGCTTCTGATTTCTCCACCAAGCAGGCGTTCCAGAAGTTCAACAGCGAGATTCCGTTCCGGCATGTTTCTTATCTCATTGAGGAAAGAGTCGTCAAGAATACCGATGTTTGGCTTATCCAGTCCTACCGCTTCGAAAATGTCCACCACCTCATCCGAAACCAGGGCTGAGCCGATGATCTGCCGGATCGCCAGCTCGCGCTCTTCATTGGTTCGTTTTTTGCCGCTGATCTCTTTTTTGGTCAACAGTACCTTTATTGCCTGAAAAAAAGCGACCTCTTCACGCACGGCTTTTGCTTCATCGAGCGTGCAGCATAAGCTGAAAGCTTTGGACATGGCGAGTGCGGTATCGCAAAACCGCTTTTTGCCATCCTTTATACCGAGCACATGGTTTGCTGCTTTAGCCAGCATACGGTGGCCGCCGGTGAGAAAGGCGCTGTAATCGAATTCGAAGAGCATTGCGCGCAGTACATCAAGCTTCTCCTCCAGTACGGCATATATTTCGTAAGCATCAACGGTAGGGCGGCCACGGCCCTTGCTTGCCGTGTACTCCTT
>CAIVCU010000429.1 GCA_903904495.1 uncultured Chlorobiaceae bacterium | reverse complement strand
TTACCAGTGCCACTGATAGTAGTGTTGCCAATAGAGCTCGATCCCGCAGCTGAAGTAGCTCCAATACTGCTGGTTCCAGCCGCACTAACATTATTAGACAGAGTAGTATTATTAGACAGAGTAGTATTATTAGACAGAATACTAACAGTGGTGTTATTGAGCTTAACTTTAACTGTTGGTGTATTATTTGCTGCCATTACAGGAGTTGCGAAAGCGAACCCAACGATTAAGGTAAGAAGTGCCTTTTTCATGATTGTTTTTGTTTTAGTTGTTATTGTTATAGTTAAGTTATCCCTGTATTAACCAATGAAGGACAACAGTCTAGAATTAGAGTACTTTATCTACAATTTCATTTCAACAAATATTGTGCCGTAAAATTATTTATAACTGCTCGCACTACTTAAAGTCTTGATTGACGGTGTTTTATAACGTAATTTTTTTATTATTAAAGTACACCATCGTATCACAAGACAACCCATGCATAATGATACAATGTAAAATGAAATGAGTCAACATGTCTCAAAATGAGATAAGATGAGACTATATTATACAAATAATATATAGAGCCACTATTAAAACGAGGTGAGATGTCCATTACATGCGCTCATCAACCCATTGCTGGCAGTTATGTTTTTGCGCTACACCTTTGATGATCGCATGCAGCGCAACTATCTGCAGATTTCATTTGAGCGATAAGCGGATGATGGTGTTTACTGCTTTGAGCCCCGGGAACAGGTTGAGAAGCCACAAAAGCCATCCAGCAAGAAGTCCTAAACTGGAAGCTATATCTCCGAAGTGATAAAGCACAGGGGAATTTGTCAGTACTCAGTACTTTCTTCCCCAGTACTCAATATCATAATTAAGCGTTATATTCCGTTTTATGTAAAACAAAACACGATCAGGAAGCTTATGAAGGTTGGAATATTGATGAGAATGCTGCGGTACATGACTCCATCAAAAGGTAAAATCATTTTGGTAGTCATTGTCAGTGTCCTGACCTCATTGTTCAGTGTTGTATCGATTTACTCCATTCTTCCGCTCCTGAATGCAGTTTTTTCTTCAGGTCCTGCAGCCCCTCAATCCACAGCAGTTCAACCATTTCAGGAACGAAATAAAAACACTCAGTTAAGCCCGGATGCTAAATCATCCCAGTCTGTAGCACAGCCCCTGCCGCTCCCAAAAAATGTCACCAGTGCCGAGAAATTGAAAACCTGGGCGCTCATAGAATTCCAGCGAATGTTCGATGCCCCGACCAAACAACTTGCGCTACTGAAAATCTGCTTCTTTCTGATTCTTGCTTTCGCCCTGAAAAACTTCTTCATCTACCTCAACGGGCAAATTATTTTCCGGATACAGACCAAAACAGCAAAAAAACTCAGAGACGAAGTATTTCACAGTATCATCGAAATGCATCTCGATTATTTCAACAAAAATCGCGTTGGCAATCTGATGAACTACGTCAACAACGACGTTGAAAACGTCAACAACAGCATAAGTTCAACATTTGTCAATTTTCTGCAGAACCCCTTTTCAATCTTTGTCTATATCGCTGTGCTGCTCGCGCTCAGCTGGAAACTTACCCTTTTTGCATCAGTCACCTCGCTGTCGATTTTTTACGTAATCAACTTTATGGGCCGCAATATCAAAGGTCTGGCCCAAAGCTTCCAGACGAAAATGGGAGACATGAACTCCGTCCTGCAGGAAAAGTTCAATGGTATCAAAGTTATAAAATCAACCGCTTTTGAAGGCATCGAACTTGCAAAGTTCATGTCATTCACCAATGACTTCAGGCAGTTGAGCATAAAGATGTCAAGGATTCGTAATATTATCAGTCCGCTCAACGAAACACTGCTCATTGCAGCCATTGCCATGGTACTCTGGTTCGGAGGCCTCCAGGTATTTGAAGGATCAATGACCGCCAATGAACTGCTCGTATTTGCTTTTACTCTTTACTCTACCATGGGTCCCATAAAAATGCTGGGAGATGCAAATTTATCTATTCAGATGGGCATGATCTCAGTTGAACGCCTTTTCGAAGTACTCGATACAAACACCAACGTTACCAATGGCACCCGTCCGATAACAAGCTTTGCACACAACATCACGTTTGAAGATGTCTGTTTTAAATACAACAAAGAGCCTGACGCGCAAAATGTTCTAAACCACGTCTCCTTTGAAATAAAGAAAGGTGAAATGGTCGCTCTTATCGGTCAGTCCGGCTCCGGTAAATCCACTGCTGTTGATCTCCTCCTGCGCTTTTATGATGTCGATTCAGGACGTATCACCATTGACGGCACTGATATCCGTGAATTCGACTATAAACAGCTCCGCCAGATGATCGGTATAGTCAGTCAGGAAGTGATTCTGTTCAATGACAGTATCGAACAGAATATCGCTTATGGTGTCCACAACGAAATCAACCATACACGAATAGAACAGGCAGCAAAACTTGCGAATGCGCACGAATTTATTCAGGATAAACCGGAACAATACCAGACCATGATCGGGGACCGCGGACTTCAGCTTTCAGGAGGCCAGCGGCAGCGAATTGCAATTGCCAGAGCTATGGTGAAAAACCCTGAACTGCTCATCTTTGACGAAGCGACCAGCGCTCTTGACAACGAATCCGAAAAAATTGTACAACAGGCCATTGACAACGCCATGGAAAACCGGACAGCCCTCGTGGTAGCTCACCGCCTCTCCACCATTAAAAACGCCGACAAAATCATCGTCATGGAGCGCGGCAACGTTATGGAATCCGGAAGCCATGAAGAGCTTATCGAAAAAAATGGGGTCTATAAAATGCTCTATGACATA
>CAIVCU010000428.1 GCA_903904495.1 uncultured Chlorobiaceae bacterium | reverse complement strand
TTAATTTACGAATTTTCACAGACACATACAATCAAGCCGCTCTTACCAGAGAACCGAAGGATTTTCATGCAGAGTTTCAGACGTATCATGAAGAGGTTCTTCATTCTCCTGCTATGGCTTCCTGGAGGCTGCGCTTCCGATCGTCCGCCGACAGGAGGCCCGGTCGATACAACTCCATTACAGGTGAAATTTTCAAATCCTGCACCCTCTTCCGTCAATGTATCCACCGACAGATTACACCTGACGTTCAACCATTATATTTCTGGACGGCAATTGCTCAATGGGCTTCTTTTTTCTCCCTCAATCGGCGGTTACGATATTGCTGTTAAAGGAAAAGAGGTGGATATAACCTTGTTCAAACCTCTTGAAAAAAACCGCACCTACGTCATCACCCTCGACAAAAATCTTAGAGACAACCAGGGCCGCACCTTTCGAGCTCCCAATACCATCGCATTTTCCACCGGACCGGGTATCGATACCGGAGTAATCAGCGGTAAAGTCGTTAACGCTGACTTTTCACCGGCCACAAACGCCTTACTGCTGGCTTTTTCCGAACAGTCAAACACCGCTGCGACCCGAAACCTGCTCACAAGAGAGCCTGATTACCTTATACAGGCGAATGCCTCCGGTACCTTCTCTTTCAACAACATCGGTCCAGGCTCTTACAGAATTGTTGCCGTTAACAACCGCAACAATGACCTGCGCTACACCTATAAGAGTGAAGAGGTTGGCTTAAGCAATGCATCCACTGTTTCCGCAGGTTCTTCCAGCCTATTGTTCCGGCTTGAGGGTGTGCAGAGCGATACCGATGGTCTTGTATCCTGTACTCCTCTCGATAAGCAGCTGCTCGAAATCAAATTCGGCCGTCCGGTCAACATTACTTCTTTCAATCCCGAAAAGCTTCAGATCCGCCACGCTATATCTCAAACCCTGATTCCTGCTGTCAGCTGGTTCAGTAAAAACCGCTCACTCTATGAGAGGGAATTTCTTATTGTGACAGGTAAGCTCCAGCCCAATGAACCCTACATTATCAGTTACATCCCTGATGAAGGCATTGGAACAATCAGAACAATTCCATTCTACGCCTCATCACGACCTGCAGGAAACCGCCCGGTTTCGGTAACCATTGCTCCTGAAAACAGAAGCAATCCGGCATACCTTGATCTGGCATTGCCGTCACTCGGCAAAGTAGTCCTGATCAAGTTGTCAGCTCCGGTCGCTGAAGCGGCACTCAGCCAGGCAATAACCCTTACTGAAAGAGTTTCCGGCGCTGAGAGTAACATTCATTTTTCATTGATAAAAATTGACCCGCGCACCTTTGCCCTGAAACCAGCCAATGGATTTCAACCCGGCCGATCATACAGCGTAAGTGTCAATGCTGCAAGCTTTACGAGCGCGACCGAAAAACCAGATAACACTAAACCGGTAGTGTCGCAATTCAGGACAGCAGAGAAAAAAGAGACCGGAAGCATTTCCGGAACGGGCCATGCCGCAGGAAAGTATGCAGTGATCGAGGCAAAAGTGTCAGGTTCACCGTCAACATACAGCACAACAGCACTTTGCGACAAGAACGGAACATTTCGTTATATATTCCCGGAACTTCCACCCGGCAACTATACCGTCAGTGCATTTATTCCTTCAGGCAGCAAACCGCCTGCCCCATACCAGCAATGGAATCCAGGATCAATCGAGCCTTACAGACCCGCCGAAGCGTTCGGGTTCTTTGCTGAACCAGTAAAAGTTCGCGCCGGATGGACAACCGAACACATCGATATTCAGATCATAACATCACGATAATAAAACAGATTTTTTCCCACGATGAGCACACCTTCAAAAATAGGACCTAACTCCATTATCCAGACCGTCACAGCACTTGAAGCCAAATTCGGTAAAACCAAAGCTGAGACAATACTGAAAAAAATCGGACAGGGACACTTCATCGGAAACCTGCCGACAGAGATGATTGAAGAGTCAAAATTTCATGCGATGGTGACCTCATTGCAGAAAGAGATAGGAAATACATCTACGGCAGAAATTCTGAAGGAATCGGGAGAACGCAC
>CAIVCU010000427.1 GCA_903904495.1 uncultured Chlorobiaceae bacterium | reverse complement strand
TTCCGGCAGGCACATGGGTGCAGGTCCAGGGGAAATGGACAAAAAAGGCACAGTAATGCTGCAGAATACGCCGCTGTGAAATGGCCACTGCGCATCCTCCTTGCCCTGTTTCTGCTGTTGGCGCTCATGCCGGCAGCAGCTTGGCTGTCCTTTCCATGGTATGCACAGCCGCTGATTGACCGTCTCCTTGTGGGCAAACCGTTTCATGTTGAAGTTTCCGGTGCAGGTCTGCCGGATTTTACCGGGGTAGGGTTTCGCTCGATGAAAGTGCGCTTTATAACATCCCCCGATGACTGCAGTGATGAAGCTGCCTATACGCTTTCACTCACGAATGGTTTGATCTCCTGGCATGTCGAAAACCCCGATACCTCTGGCGCACGACCTCTGCTGCCGAACATTATCAATACAGCCTTCACCATAGAAGCCGATTCCATCAAGGTGAAGCCGGATCCGGAAGCCTTTACCTTCAGTGACCGCAAACCACGGATAACGGTCAACATGGAACTCTCCCGCAAGAATGGGTTCACCCTCTCCTTGAGGCCGCTCTCAGCTGCCTACAACATCAATGGAGCTACGGTTACCCGTGAAAAACTCCGGCTTGAAGAGGTGAACTTCAAAGTCAGACTCAATGCTGCAGACCAATGGCAGCAGGGAATGGATACTCTGCGTGTGGCAAAACTCTTCAGTGATGGAGTCCCATCGCCGGTGAGCAATTTCAAGGCGCTGTTCGGCTCAAAACGCGACCCGCTCAAACCCTGTACTCTCACGCTCACCGGCTGCTCAGTAGAGCTTTTTCATTGGAACGCCTCATCGCAGCGCATCGACTACGACCTGAAAGAAAAAAAGTCCCGATTCACCCTCAGCCTGGCCGAAATACCGCTCGTGGAACTTCCCGGGTTCAATCGGGGTGGCAGCAAAACCCCCTCAGCTACCGGTCGGGTAAGCGGATTCATTCCCATCGAATTCCAGGACTCAACGGTGCTCGTGCGTAATGCGCTCGTTATTGCCGGAAAGGGCACAAGAATAATCTACTACACCAAAGAAAAAAAGCCCCTGCTCTCACTTGATCTGGGGGTTGGTGAGCTGCTGAATAAACTCAATGCAAGGGTAGCACTCAGCAGCCGTGGCAATAAGCTTTCGGGGCTTGCCATGAGCAACCTCTCGGCGACACTGCTCGGAGGAACAGTCTCCTCAACACCAGTCAGCTTCGACCCGTCAGCGAATACCACCATCCTGACCTTGAAGCTGGACAGGATCAAGCTCCTTGACTGTGTGCGCCTGCACGGCGATTTCAAGGGTTCTCTCAAGGGTACGGTGAGCGGAACCATTCCACTTGTCATTGAACCAAAAGGACTCTCCATCCGGAATGCACATGTGCACTCCCCCGGAGGCGGCACTATTACCGTCGCACCGCCTTCAAAAAGGCAAACGACGAGCGAACGGATATTCGGCTCGCAGAAACCGGACGCCGACTATACTTTTAATGAGCCTGAACTTGTGTTTAGCCGTTCGTTCAACGGGAGCACCATCATCAGGTTCAGCATGAAAAATCTGCTCCGTAAAACTGAAGGCGGCGAACTGCTGCTTCTCTCACCAAAAGGCACCCTTTCACTCGGCTCTGACCGTCTGAATCCCGGTATTGCCTCGCTTTCGGATTTCAACGCAGAAATTTTTGGAGGCTCGGTTGCTCTCCACCATATTGATTACGATATGCAAAAAAAAGAGGGTGAAACCGAGCTGCAGCTCGACAACATTCCGCTGCAGAAACTGCTCGACCTGCAGGGCACAAAAAAACTTTTTGCGACAGGTACCGTCCGGGGAACCATCCCGGTAAAGATGAAAAACGAAGTATTTGAAATCACTAATGGAGGTATGAACGCCGAACAGTCAGGTCAGATTATTTATGCCACCACACCCGAAGAGCGGGCTGCGGCAAACCAGGGACTCCGCACCACCTACGAAGCGCTGTCAAATTTTCTTTATGTACAGCTGTTATCTTCGATCAATATGGCACCGGATGGCAAATCAGCCATTACCATTCAGCTCAAGGGTACAAACCCCGACTTTCAGAGCGGACGTTCCATCGAGTTGAACCTCAATGTTGAACAAAACCTGCTTGATCTCATGCGCAGCCTCTCAATTTCCTCAAATGTCGAACAGATTATCACCGAAAAGGCACTGAACATGCAAAAGAAGTAACATGATCATGCTGACCACAACCAAGTCACCTTGTCGATATTTTGATCAGCACCGCGTCTCTTCTGAATGGAATTCATAACAAGCGCGGTGCTGAAGTAAAGTCAATTCAGTCTGCCTGACTGTGCCTGACGTTTCAGATCATCATTTGCATAGATCACAACTTCAACACGTCGGTTCTGCTTGCGACCCCATTCGGTATTGTTTGTCTCAATCGGTCTGGAATCACCATAACCTACCGGAGATAACCTCTGACGTGATACACCGTATGTCGTAAGAAGATTAGCTACCGAATCCGCCCTTTTTTCAGAGAGCATCTGGTTTGAATCTCTGTAACCGGTATTATCGGTATGCCCCTCAATCACAAGACTCGTGTCATGATAGCGATTGAGAATACGGGCAAGTTTATCAATCTCATACCTGCTTGTCGAGGTTAAGGTTGCTGAGCCGGTGGAAAAGAGGATACCGGAATCAAAGATAACCCTTATTCCTTCGCCTTCACGTACAACTCTTGCTCCTCTGATATCGTGGCCGATTTCAGCAGCCTGCTTGTCCATATAATTACCAATAAGCGCTCCACCAGCGCCGCCTATAACTGCACCGATGAGTGCACCCTGAACGAAATTACCGTGTCTGCTGCCGATAATTCCTCCGATAATGCCACCGCTGGCAGCACCAATGTTTGCGCCCCTTCCGGCATTGGTAGATGATTCGCATCCCCAGGTAAACGTCGTCATTGCAAGAATAAGCAGGATGACTAACGGTTTGGCATGTTTTTGTATCTGTATCATAGCGGTAAAATTTTATGGATTAAAAAGCGTGGAAAAATCAATGTTTTTCATTCGCAATACAATTACTACTGCTCCAGCCAGCCCTCGCTTGAGCCTCGACAAAAATTGCTTCTTATAAAGTTACAAAGAAGCAAGTTAAAAGAAATTTTTTTTGAAGATATAGTCTTCCGTTGCTGGGAGCAATACTTGGCTAACCAATGAGTGCTTGGTATCTCTCGTATATAAATTATTGCCATAAAATCGTCAGAGACCAAGAGTGATCAGGTCATGAATGTGGACCATGCCCACCGGATGCTGTTCATTGTCGCAGACCAGAAGCTGTGTAATCCGGTAGGTTTCGAGGATGTCAAGACACTCTTTGGCCATAGTGGAGGTTGAAACTGTTTTCGGGTTTGCTGTCATAACTGAGCCTGCACTAAGGTTGAGAAACTCTTTTCCGCTTTGCACAAGGCGCCGAAGGTCGCCATCGGTAAATATGCCTGTCAGAGATCCCTCTTCATTGACAACAGCGCTGACTCCATATCGTTTTGAGGTCATTTCAAGAATCAGATCGGTGACAGAGGCATTTTCTTTAACGAGGGGTACAGCGTTGTCTTTTGCCATAATGTCCGTAACTTTTACGGTCAGCCTGCGTCCGAGCGAGCCTTTTGGATGGGTGAGTGCAAAATCTCTCTGGGTGAAATTTTTTTGCTGCATCAACGAGATCGCGAGTGCATCTCCCATGGCGAGCATCGCAGTTGTTGAAGTTGTCGGTGCGAGGTCGTAAGGACAGGCTTCCTTTTCTATATCGGTATCAAGGGTAATGTGGGCGTTTTGTGCAAGAAACGATCTTTTGTTGCCGGTCATGGCAATAATGGTTGCCCCGATCTGTTTGAGTGCAGGGAGAATAAAATTCAGCTCTTCCGTTGTACCGCTTTTTGACAGGCATATTACAACATCATGCTGGCTGACAATACCAAGATCGCCATGAGCAGCATCAGCCGGGTGAAGAAAAAGTGCTGTTGAGCCGGTAGAGGCCATGGTCGCCGCAATTTTCTGGCCGATAATGCCGGATTTCCCCATTCCGGAGATGATGATTTTTCCCTTGCATGTTGCCAGAAGCATGACTGCATCTGAGAAATTCTCATCAAGCCGTTCAGCTATCTGATGAATAGCACGAGCT
>CAIVCU010000426.1 GCA_903904495.1 uncultured Chlorobiaceae bacterium | reverse complement strand
TGTTCAAAGCAAAGAGCTGCTACTCTCTTTCCCTGAAAGCGTCAAAGCTTCCGGAACATTAGTCAGACCGCCAAAAGGGTATGAAAGCACAAATCCTGCAATAGAGTACCTCAAATTCAAAGGCTACTACACCCAACGCTTTCTTGGCGATCAGGAAGTTACCGATCCAGGTTTTGCTCTATCCCTTGCTGACAAATTCAGATCGGTGAAACCTTTGATTGATTTTATCAACCGGGCGTTATAATGGATTAAGATGGTATCCGTATTCATGCTTGCCGCCAACCGTTTATGGCGTCTACCAGTCCGCTCAATCGATGAATAACAACCGTTGGCACTACTTCCCAGGGATCCATGATAACATCCGGGGAGCGTTGAACCCATACTGATTTCATACCTGCTGAAACCGCACCTATAACATCAAAAGGGTTAGCTGAAACCATCCAGGCACTCTCAGTTTTCGCTGATGCTTTTTCGAGAAAGTGGTGGTAGACCGCAGGGTCCGGCTTGAATGATTGTACTTCGTCGACACTGATGATGTCGATAAAAAATTGGCTGATATCCGCATGATCAAACAGTTGCACTATATCAGTTTTCTTGCCGTTTGAAAACGCATAGAGCCTGAAACCTGCATCTTTCGCGTTTTTTAGTCCTTCAGATGTATCCTCAAATATCGGCAGTGCACGGTAAGCACTAAGGAGTCTATCGGTTTCCTGTTGTGTGAGAGCGACTCCGAAGGATTGACAGGTATATTCCAGCGCCTGAGCAGTGCATATACTGAAGTCTTTGTATTGACGCATCAACCCCCGGCGAAAAGAGTATTCAAGCTGTTTCTGGCGCCAGAGTTGTGAAAACAGTGCAGCATTATCAACGGCATGGTTCCGAAGTGTATCGATCAGTCCGTGGGTGTCAATCAGGGTTCCATAGATATCAAACGCAATGGTTTCGGGCATGGATCCGTTCATGGCAGCTTAAGTTGATTATGCAAAAAGGGGTTCGGCGTGGATGATGACACGGTATGCGTCAGGCAGTGACTGGTAGATCGCACCTTCAAGACGGCTTGTCAGTGAATGCACCTCTTCCAAAAGCACCTCATCATTAAATGAGCAATGCAGGGTAATAAAGAGCTTCTGCTTATCGTTTTTCCTGATATGGATGTCGTGGACGTCCTGAACGCTTTCGATGTTTTGTGCAACACTGACAATGATGTCTCGCACAAGCCTCTCCTCTTCCGACGGCAGAGAGGTGGTACTATGCTCATCGTTGCGAAGCGGATCAATATGGATGCAGATATCAAGTTCACCGTCGAACTCCCTGTGAAGTTCCTCTTCAAGCGCGTTAACAGTATCGTGAGCCTGTTTTATGGTGAGCTGATGGTCAATTTCCACATCGAAGGTGATGTGCTTGTTTTTATCGGTGAGGTTAGTTGAAATGTTATGGGCATGCAGATTATGATTCAGGCCGATCACGTGCACCCGTTCGGCTATGGTCTCGTTATTGAGTGCAATGGGTTTTGTGTTGATGGTAAAATCAGCAACGGGAAAATCTTCGCGCACTTTCTGCTCTATATTGGTGCAGATCTGCTGAACCTTTTCAACCGACAAGGTTCGGTTTACACTGACGACCATTTCAACAAATACCTGAGGGCCGGTTGGTTTTACCCTGAGTTTATCAATGGTAACTACTCCGTCGACAGTCATGGCAATTTCTTCAATCCTTTCCGACAGACCTTCCGGAGCAGCGTCAATCAGGATATCGATTGTTTTTTTGCCGAGCTTGAATGCCGCCCAGCCGACTAAAAGGGCGACAGCAATACCCGCTGCAGCATCAGCCCAAGTGATGCCCATTCGTACGAAAAAGAGACCGGCAAGTACGACAGCCGAACTGAGAATATCAGAGCTGAAGTGGAGTGCATCAGCTTCAAGTGCCTGGCTGTTGGTCTCTTTTGCAACTTTTTTCAGCGCTCTAGAGCGTGAAAAATCCACAATGATGGAAATGATCATAATGGCAATGGCATACCAGGTGACCTCAATTTCTGTTGATCCTGCCATCAATCGCTCTATTGATACATAGATGATCCATGCGCTTGTTACAACAAGAAGTCCTGTTTCAATGAGTGCAGAAACACTTTCAACCTTGGCATGCCCATAATGGTGTTTATTGTCGGCAGGTTTGTCGCTCATTCTCACTGCAAACAGGGTCAGTCCTGCAGCACCGAAGTCAAGGGCTGAATGAGCAGCTTCAGAAATAATACCGATGCTGCCGGTCATTATGCCAACCACAAGCTTCATGGCGGTAAGCAGAAAGCTTGCAGCTACAGAGCTGAGGGCGACCTTTTGTTTTTTTTGACTTTTATCCATTCCTCTTTTTATTGATTCAATACTTTCAGGCCTCTTATACCGGTGGCATGATGAATGTACCGACACACAAGTCGCCTTGCAAATATCGTTCCATGCAAAAGCAACTATTACCTGCTTTTATTGGTATATTTAACCTACATACACAATAACACATATTATGAAAATAGGCATTATCTGTCATCCCACCTATGGAGGAAGCGGGGCAGTAGCTACGGAGCTTGGCAAGGCTCTGGCGGCCAAAGGTCACACGGTTCATTTTTTCAGCCAGTCAGTACCTTTTCGGCTTGCTACTTTTTCAAAGAATATCTTCTTCCATGAAGTTGAATTAAAACACTACCCGCTTTTTGAATGTTCGTTTTATTCCCTTGCTCTTGCCTCGAAAATAGCGGAGGTCGCCTATTATGACAAGCTGGATGTTGTGCATGCTCATTATGCTATTCCTCATGCCCTCAGCGCCATGCTTGCCCGTCAGATTCTTGAGGACAAGTGTTCCCGTTCTGAGTGTTACAAATTGGTTACCACATTGCATGGCACTGATATAACGGTTGTGGGGGCTGATCGCGGCATGGAGGATGTAGTGCGGCTGGCCATCAACAAGTCAGATGGGGTAACATCGGTTTCCAGCTATCTGAAAGATGAAACGGTCAGGATGTTCAGCCCGAAAAAGGAGATCACGGTTATTTCCAATTTTGTCGATACCTCGCTTTTTTTCCGTTCTCCAAAACAGGAAATCCGCGAACAGCTCGGTCTACGGGATGAAAAAATAGTTATTCATATATCCAATTTCAGACCGGTGAAATGTATCGGCGATATTATCAGGATTTTTTATGCCTTAACCGGGCGCCTTGATACCACGCTGCTTCTTGTCGGTGACGGCCCCGAACGAAGTGAAGCAGAGATTCTGGTGCGGGAGTTCGGGATTGCTGACCGGGTAAGGTTTCTCGGCAAACTTGACGATATTGTTCCTCTGCTTTCCATTGCCGATCTAATGCTGATGCCGAGCAATGCGGAGTCTTTCGGCCTGGCAGCTCTTGAAGCAATGGCATGCGGTGTGCCGGTTGTCGCCACAATGGCGGGTGGGTTCCCAGAATTTATTGTTCCCGGACGTCATGGATATCTTCTTGCGCCTGGAGATATTGAGGGCATGACAGAGAAAGCATTTCTGCTGCTTTCAGACCATCCTCACTGGCTTGAGTGTTCCGCAGCCTGTGTCCAGCAGGCGAAGCAGTACGAGACAGCTTCGCTTGTAGAACAGTATGAAGCGTATTATAAAAAGCTTCTTGACCAGGAATAACAGGCTGGATTAATCCTTAGTAACGTTTGGTCGAAAGAAGGACGGTACGGTACTTTTCAAGGTTTTCGAGCACCTCTCCGGTTCCTCTTGCAACAGCAGTCAGCGGATCTTCGCTGATGTGCACAGCAAGTTTTGTTTCCTCGTTGATTTTTTTGTCAAGCCCCTTGATGAGTGCTCCACCTCCGGCCAGAAAGAGGCCGCGATCAAGAATATCGGCCGAAAGTTCCGGTTTGGTCACCTCAAGACTTTTTTTAATCGAGGTGATGATCTGACTGATTGGAGTTGCAATGGCTTCCCTGATGGTTGCCGAGTTGACCTCCCGTTCTTCAGGCAGGGCAGTCACAAGGTTCCGGCCCCTGACCATCATGGTCATTTCCTTTTCAAGCTTGTATGCCGATGCAATTTTTATTTTGACATCCTCTGCTGTACGCTCGCCGATCGCCAGGTTGTATGCTTTACGGAAGTGACGGATAATAGCGCTGGTAATATCGGTTCCTGCGACACGCAGCGATTCTCCGGATGCAATGCCTCCGAGTGAAATAACGGCGATTTCCGTTGTACCGCCACCGATATCAACGATCATATTGCCCATCGGCTCCTTAACGTCCAGCCCGATACCGATTGCCGCTGCCATTGGTTCACTGACCAGATAGACCTCTTTAGCGCCTACATGTTCGGCCGAGTCGCGCACAGCGCGTTTCTCAACCTCTGTGATACCTGAAGGAATTCCAATCACCATACGGCGAATACCGAACGAAAATTGGGTTTTCGTTTTTTTGATCAGTCCTTTGATCAGCTCTTCGGTTGCTTCATAGTCAGCAATGACACCGCTTGCGAGTGGACGGATCGTTATAATGCCGGGATGGGTTTTCTCATGCATGAGCAGAGCTTCATGCCCGATAGCCACAATTTTTCCTGTATTTCTTTCGCGTGCGACAATTGAGGGCTCATTTAAAACAACGCCTTTACCCCGGATAAAAATCAATGTATTTGCTGTCCCGAGATCAATGGCGATATCTGTGAACAGATTGCTGAAAAAGCTCATGTTATCATGGTTCGATGTATAACTCATAGTGGCTTGGAAAGGAGCTGATTCAGGCTATATTCCAAGGTTTAAACTGAACCCTAAAGGTAGTTAATGGAACTTTTTTTTCAAATGAAAAGAGTGTTTTAAAGGGTACTTTTTTTAAGCATTTTTTTCATCTTTTCAGTTGCAGGTCCGGGGTTTCGATAAATAGAGCTATTGAGTACATTGCTACAATGGAAATTATGAAATCAGATAAACCAAAATCAGTAAGAAGTGCTGCCTCTCTATCGTTTTGCTGAAGATCGTTCAGCCTTAAAAGCTCAACTGAGCCGC
>CAIVCU010000425.1 GCA_903904495.1 uncultured Chlorobiaceae bacterium | reverse complement strand
TGGCAGCCAGATCGGCAATATAGACTTCATTAGCTATGGTTTTACCGAGAACTATCGGCAGCGTCATCGTGCTGTTTTTGAATTTCTCGACCTGCAAAACTGAACGCAGCCATACCGTTTTCGGCTTTGCATTAGGGATTTCAACGCCGACAGCGTTCTTGCCTGGAATAGGAGCAATAATGCGGATTCCTCTTGCCGATAACGCCATGGCAAGGTCATTTTCGAGAGATTTGACACGACTGACCTTGACATCTGGTGCAAGCCCAAATTCAAACAGCGTAACCCGCGGACCAACAGTGGTTGCAATCCGCTCAACATCAATTCCGAATATCTTGAGTTTTTCAAGCAGTTTGCGTTTGCTTTCGGAAAGATGGTGCTCATCGATCTGATCATCATCATCAGGAACTTTTTCCAGGAGGTCAATCGAAGGAAAGCGGTATGCTTCGCGGTCTTTGGTACGAACTTTAAGACTGCGTTCGTCAAGGTCAGCCTCGATTTCGTGAACGGCTTCCTGAATGATCATTTCAGGCTCGCCAGGAATCTTTGTCAGTTGTTTCGGCCGGGAGATCTCAATTGAATCAGTCTCCGGCAGAACCGGTTTTGCCAATGCCTGTGAAAGCTGTTCCTGCTTCACCTCTCTGGGTTTTTCCCTGTAGTGCTGTTTTTTTTCCTCTCTCAGCCTCTGCTTTTCATCTTTTTTTTTATGTCTCTTCTCAAACCAGGCCTTCAAATCATCACCAGGCTTCATAACGACTGCATGTATGGCTGTCAATGCCCGCTTGAAATCAGGGTAGAGACCCCGTCCCATATAAATGGTCAGGACAACAGCAAAGACGCTGAGCAAAACCCATGCACCCGCTTCTCCGATAACCTTCAGTTTCTCGGCGATCATTCTTCCGATCGTCCCAGCCATAATATCACTGAAAGGAGTCGTGGTGAGGCCGAACATGGAAGCGATATCCACTGCAACAGCCACGCTGTAAAGGAAAAAGAGCAGTGCCGGCTTAAGACTGTCTGCCCGAAAAAGTGACCAGCCCCAGAAAAAAATGGCTGTCAAGGGAAGGATAACCGGATAACCGTAGGTGCAGATAAAAAAAGAGGAGAGCTTGACTCCTAAAGGTCCGAAAGGATTATGAATGGCTTCTGCGGCATCTCTGGCTGCCTTACTGAAGATATCGTGCCAAGCCAAGGTCGCAAAACCCGCATCATCTTCAGGATGAAAACTCAGGAGAAAACTGATCAGCAAAAATGAAACCAGCATGAATGCAATGCCGGTTAGCTCTCTCTTCAGCGATTCCCTGTCATGTGTTTTTCCCCTTGTCCCTTTATTCTCTTTTTTCATTTTCACCTGTGCAATCGCTCCTTGATACCTTTTACTTTCAGCTCAATGATGTTGTAACAAAAGGCAGAGCCCTGATTACTCCGGTATGGAAAGTCCCACGCACATCAACCAGAATTGCTGTTCCGGGGATTACATATTCGTGCACAATGTTGCATGTACCGATAGGCTCCTGCAGAGTCGGTGAAAGGGTGCCACTGCAAACCCAGCCAATCTCCTGTCTGTCGGTATTATAAACCTTAAATCCCTGGCGGGGAAGTACCCGGCCATCAAGGCTGAATCCTGCGACTCCCCGAGTCACATCGAGCTCAACCTGCTGGCAAGCCTCCTTTCCGATAAAATGTCCTTTTTTCATTTTTACCACCCATTTGAGTCTCGCCTCCAGTGGATTTGTATCCTGATCAATCTCATGCCCATACAGTGAGTAACCCATCTCAAGACGGAGAGTATCCCGCGCCCCGAGTCCTACAGGCTGAATGCCGAACTCTTTGCCTGCATCGATAAGAGCCTGCCACAAAGGCAAAGCGATATCATTCGGCAGACAGATTTCCACACCTTTTTCACCCGTATAGCCGGTTCGTGCAATAATCAGGTCGGAGCCCTTAAAAGAAGCGTTACAAAACTGAAATGAGTCAACCGATTCGATATCAAGAGAAGGAAAAACAATCTTGAGAATATCGAGAGCAACCGGCCCCTGAAGTGCAATCAACGAGAGCTTATCGGTATGATCTTCCAGGGTAACTCCTTCAAAAGCAGCAATATGCTGCTGCATCCATGCAAAATCTTTTTCAGCATTGCTTGCATTGACTATGAGAAAATAGGTGTCGCGATCAATGCGATAAATAATAAGATCGTCAACGATCCCGCCATGGGGATAGAGCATGAGATTGTACTGCGCATACCCTTCTTTCAGTTTTTCCAGATCGTTGGTGGTAATGGACTGTAGAAAATCCAAGACCCGGCTGCCTTTAACGTAAAAGTTTCCCATATGAGAAACATCAAACAGACCTGCTGCATTTCTGACAGCCTTATGCTCGGCGATAATTCCGGAATACTGAACAGGCATCAGATAACCGCCGAAATCGATAATTTTTGCTCCCGCCTGTTCATGCCAGGAGAATAACGCTGTTTTTTTCATAACTGCTCTACACTAAATTGATTGACGGCACTTCAAGTGTCTGTAAAAAAACATTTAAACAGGATAATCAAAGCGTTTTTTTCTCTGCTCTTATATTTTTATGACCGGCCATTCACCGGCATGTTCAGTCATAAAAACCAATATACGAATACGGATTTCTTACCGAACAGGTTGAAAAAACATTTTCAACCTGTGGATCAACGGATGTATGAGTAAACTGAAACAGAGCGACTTTAAACAGTTCGCGACTCATAATGGTCAGCTTATAAGACGCTCTACCGTAAAGACTCCCTGAACTTTTTTCACCTTGTCCATCAGCGTACTGAGTTTGTCTGCATTACGAACATAGACCATGAGTGTACCAACAAACATTCCATCCCGGGCGTGCAGCGAAATACTGCGGATATTGGTATCGAATTTAGAGATGACCGTTGTAATCTGGTTGATGATGCCAATACGATCTTCACCGACAATTTTTATACCTGCAAGAAAATCGGTCTCAACCTTTCTGTTCCAGGAGACTGAGACAACACGCTCGCTTTTCTGGAGATTTTCATTACTGACATTGACGCAGTTCTTCCGGTGAATTTTCACAACACCCTCTGTTGTAACAAATCCAATGACATCATCACCTGGAACCGGCTGACAGCATTTAGCGTAGGAATAAGCAATATTGCTCATGCCGGCAATTACAACCTCATCCTTTTTGGACGACACACCTTCCTGGTCCTGCTCCTGCCGGGCTATCTGAAGATAATCCTCAACCTCACGGGCTTCGTCACTGACAGTTTTCGCAGCAGGCTCCTCCTTTCGGGTGCTTGTTACCCTTTCAATGACCTCTTCACCGTTGATCTGCTGACTGGCAAGGGCACTGAAAAAATCTGCAGGAGTTTTAATACCGTATCGTTTAACCTGCCGGATAATATCATTATCAGATAACAACTTTTTGGTCCCGGTAAGCATTTTTTCCCACATGCCCCTGCCTTTTTCAATCTGTATGCGCCGTTCTTCATTGATGGCAGACCGGATTTTAAGCTTTGCTCGCTGAGTAACAACAATTTTAAGCCAGTCGGCTTTCGGCTTCTGGTTTTTTGAGGTGATGATCTCAACCCTGTCACCGGATTTCAGCTGTGCATTCAGACGGACAATCTTGCCGTTAACCTTGGCGCCGATACAACCGTTGCCGACCTCAGTGTGAATAGCATAGGCAAAATCAATCGGAGTCGCTCCAGCGGGCATGGTTTTCATATCTCCTTTCGGAGTAAAAACATAAATCTCATCATGGTAGAGATTGAGCTTGAATCCCTCCATAAATTCAGCCGCCGAATCAGCATCCTTGATCAGCTCTCTGGCCCAGCGCAGA
>CAIVCU010000424.1 GCA_903904495.1 uncultured Chlorobiaceae bacterium | reverse complement strand
TTTCTTTAAAAATAAAACAAGTCTGAAAGCCAGGAAGAGGAGCACAATGAGAATAATAGCGGTGAGCAATGGAGAAAAACCAAAATGGCTGGATCCACCATTGTAGGCATCAGATCTGACGACTCCACCAGTGGAATGTCCCCAGCCGGAGGATCCACCACTGCTGTGTCCGCTTCCTCCACTATGGCTTCCTCCACCATGGTGTCCTCCACCACCACCCCCCGCCCTTGCAATCAGCTCTTCATTGATGAAAGGAATGCCGAGAAAGGTAAGGGTGATAATAAAAAGGAACTTAAAAAACTGCTTGGATTGCATAGGTGACAGCTGATAGAGTTTCATTCTTGAAATTTGAATCGTATAAGATCGATCACAGTTGTGCAAGAATCTGCTCCTTTTTCGTATCGTACTCTTGCTGGCTGATGAGGTTGCTGTCAAGCATCTGTTTCAATTTGCCAAGCTTGGCTACGGGATCTTCTCCCGTCGTTTGCGGTGCATTCATGTTCGTCATCATGCCAGCCATTGCTTGACCCATGCCAACGCCTGCACCAAGACCAACTCCCATGCCAGCCACTCCGCCCTGGTTCTGGGCCGCATCTCGAAGAGCTGCTAACTGTTGAACTTGAGCAAAATTTAAACCTACAACTTGGGCCGCCTGTGCCTCAGCCTGCATATCTGCAATACGCTGCACTCGATGCTTTGTGTCATCATCAAAATCAGTATTTTCGACGCGAAGATCCTTAAGCTCGAAACCAAGGGTCAGAAAAATAGGAGCAACCTTTTCCTTCAATCCATCAGCAATTTCATTCCTGTTGGCATCAATTTCATTGTATCCGAACTTGGCTTCAGCAAGAAAATCCGTAAGTGGCTGGACAAGCCTTGCCACAATGACAAGGCGGAGTTCATCAACGGAGTAAACATCCTTCTGACCCATAATATTGATGAAGAAACTTCCCGCATCTGAAATACGGAAAGAGAAATTTCCAAAACCTCTCATCCCGACAGGAAACTTGTACTGAGGATCGATATATTTCACTGGACCGGGAGTACCCCAACCCTGGTTCAAAATTTCAGCTGTCCGAAAAAAATAGATCCCGACCTTGTGTTCACTCTTGAACGCCTGCATGAATTTTGTGATAGTAGTCCAGAACGGTATGTTTTGTGTTTTTAAATCTATCATGCCAGGTTCCGTAATAACAGCTTGCGGACGACCCTCATAAACAAAGATTGCGCCTTGTCCGGAACCAACAATAAGTTTCGACGCATTTTTAATCTCATCTCCATTATCCGTCCATCGTTGAAAAAGAACATCCGCAGCGGGATTTTTCCATTCAATGACTGATCGTAACTGCCCTGTAATTGAATTCCATAACGCCATATAAAGCCCCCTCTTATTACGTTTATTTTATACACTGATTGAAAAACGGTTCTCTAAGTCACAATCATACTATTTGTTTTTCCAGACCGTTTTAAATTCCTGAGCCATATTAACAAGCATCCATTTATTTACTGAAAGAGAATCTCTCCATGCAGGAACTGAATCTCCATGATATGGCGGGTATGCATACTCGCGATTTGAATCATCATGATTGAGCAGCAACTCAATATTCGGGTGTTTGTTTGTTGATGTTAAATGAAACATCCCAAAGTCACCATTCGTATTTCCAAAAGCAAATACAGGCTTTTTGCCGATTTGTGAATAAATATTGATACTTTTTCCGTCCTTATCATCCTTCGACGGGAATATACCTTTATGTATAACAAATAATGTTTTATAATCGCCCGGCTTATAAACAGGGCTTAGAACCTGACGGGTGCCAATAAGATGCGCTCTGTCCAGATTGATTATTTGCGGACAAACACTCCATATCACCCCCTGCATGGAACCTGATACGATATAAACAGTAAATTTATTTTGCTTCAAATAACGTATCAATTCAAGCATTGGCTGATAAAACATATTTGCCAGAATGATATTATATTTTTTGTCCTTTGTTGTCGTTAAATACGAACGAGCCGAATGAACATACGTTTCATGGTCAACTCCTTCGTAAGCTTTCCAGACCATTGAGTCGATATAGTTATAGTAAGGTGCTTTGCTGAAGTTAGTCCAGTTGTTTACAACCGATGTATCAGTAGGGTCTACTTCGAGTTTTTTTGCGAATTTGTATTCTGGATATTGTAATAATTCCGGATTTTTGTCGGATTTCCGGTTCAAACCGTCAATAGCCGCATACATTTCAAACCACAAAGGAGCTTCGCAGGCAATAGTCCCATCCATATCGAAAACCGCAATACGATCTTCAACCGGGATTTTCTTTTTCGCCACCTTTACGAAATCTAAAATTGATTTCTTAATCGGAGTATTATTCCATGAGGGGATCGGCTCGCAACTTGCTATATCGTGTTGAAACAAACAGCAAAGTATTAATACTGGGAGTACTGTTAAATAGTGAAAGTTATTTTTTTTCATCTCCGTATTTTTTAATACATCTGTCCGTCTAATTCTTCATTTATGAAAATGGAAGTGTAAAAAATGGCGCATTCCTGCCAGCAACACAAACGGACGTAAGCCTTCGAAATCGTATCGATTACAATTTAAAAAACTGCTCTATAAAACTCTCGTTTAAAATGCCCCAGGGGGTCAATTGATCTATGAATCGGTTTGGAACTCTCTTCTGGAGGAGGAGGTCAGTATACTGAACGTACATTGCTTTGCTGACACATGTCTGCGAAACCTTGCCTTGGAGCAAGTAAAACTCTCATTCAGGTTCCTATGAGTCGAAAAAGTATTTTCTTCCATCTACTCTGGATGGAGAAACCCTTTGATAGCGCTCTTTTTTTTCTAACAACCAAGGGGGTTCGCTAAACCGAGCCCCCTGAAAAACACTTGTTGATATGAAAAGTCTCTATACCAGTTTCATGGCGGTGGTTGTTGTTGACAACCCTGAATGCCGGTATCTTCTATGCCAATTGCGGTAGTGATGGTGATGTCTTCGTCCCCCTAAGCGGACATTTACACCTATACCAGCTTGCGCATCAGCAAGTGGAGCAGCAAAAAACATTCCTGCAATTCCTAAGGCTATCAACATGTTTTTTTTCATCATTTTTCTCCTGTTAAGTTTTTACCTCAGACCCTGTTACTATTTTTTAAAATCAATACGCATAAGCAGTCGGAAAGTGAGAGTGCACTCCCAGGCACTCTTTCACCGCAGTTAAATACTTCGGCCTTGAATAACACGAATCAGGATAACCACGATTGCGATCACCAGAAGGCCATGGATAAGACCTCCCATCGTGTAGGAAGTTACAAGACCTAAAATCCAGAGGACAATCAAGATTACTGCAATAGTTTCAAGCATTTCTTCCTCCTTTTGATTGTGAAATCATGAATCAAAATTTGATAAGCCAACCTTAATCAAATCCTTAATATTATATACTAATAAAATATATTAATAATTCAAGATC
>CAIVCU010000423.1 GCA_903904495.1 uncultured Chlorobiaceae bacterium | reverse complement strand
GTACTTGGTGCTGGAAGCTGGGGAACCACGCTTGCAGTTCTTCTTGCCAGAAAGGGTTATCAGGTGCGCTTATGGGCTCACAGGCCGGAATTTGCAGCACAGCTTGAAGCTGAACGCGAAAACAGTCGTTATCTCAAGGGGATCAGTTTTCCTGACACTATGCAGGTTGTGGCTGATTTGCATACTCTTGTTGACTGGTCGCAGATGATTGTCACAGCGGTACCTTCCCAGGCACTGCGTGAGACCGCGCTTGGGTTCAGTGATATCCCTTTGAATGGAAAAATACTGGTCAATGTTGCCAAGGGGATAGAGATCGGCACAGGAAAGCGTATGTCGGAAGTGCTGCTTGAAGTGCTCCCCGGTCTGCATGCTTCTCAGGTTGCAGCCTTGTACGGTCCAAGTCATGCCGAAGAGGTTTCAAAAGAGCAGCCTACAACGGTTGTCGCTTCTTCTCAATCACTTCAGACTGCCGAAAAAGTTCAGGAGATATTCCACACCAGGATGTTCCGCGTTTACGTCAATACCGATATCATCGGTGTTGAAATAGCCGGTTCGGTAAAGAACATCATTGCCATTGCTGCAGGGATCTCTGATGGCATAGGATTTGGTGATAATGCCAAGGCAGCCATTATTACCCGGGGAATGGCAGAAATTTCAAGACTCTGTTTAAAACTTGGCGGTGACCCTGTGACTATTTCAGGCCTTTCAGGTATCGGTGACCTTGTAGTAACCTGTTTAAGCCGTCACAGCAGGAATCGTTATGTTGGCGAAGAGATCGGCAGGGGCCGTTCACTTGACGATGTTATCAGCCAGATGAACATGGTGGCTGAAGGTGTTCTCAGTTCAAAAGCAGTTTTTGAACTGAGCAGGGCTATTGGAGTGGAAATGCCAATTACACAGGCTGTCTATGAGATGCTTTTTGCTGGAAAACCTGTCCAGCAGGCCATTTTAGATCTGATGACACGCGATCCGAAACAGGAGCGGTACTAAGCGCTTAATGGTGTTTTTTAGGAAATTCGTACCAGACGAGGTTTCCTGTATCAGGAGCGGCATCTTTCCACGATTTAATTCTTAAATCAATCCGGACAACTCCACATGTTACGAGACTGTCGTTGTGGTGTCCGGTAAGCAGGTTTGAAAAATCTGTCATTGTCGGGTTGTGTCCGAAGAGCATTGCGGTTTTGCAGCATTCGTTGATCTGTTGAACGATCTTCAGAAGCTGGCTGGTCCCCCCCTCGTATATTTCAATCCGCTGCTGTATCTGCTCTTTTGGGTAGCCAAGGATTTCGCAAAAGGACTCTGCTGTGGTGAGTGCCCTGTTTGCGGGGCTTGTAATAACCAGTTCAGGGATTACAGTCTTTTGTTTCAGCAGGGCTGCCATGTAAGGGGTTGCTTTTGTGCCACGTTCATTCAGCGTCCTCTGGAAATCTCCCGTATGGGCATTTCCCCAGTCTGATTTAGCGTGACGGACCAGGTAGAGGGTTTTCATCAGTTTTCGGAGAGATAACGTTTTTTAAGTTTCATAATTCTTTGATATGACTGGTCGATTCGTTCAAGTGTAATGATTTTCTGTTGAATCAGTGAATTGATTATTTTCGTTGCCTTTGATGCAATGGCCGGGTCGTAGGAGGTGTTATTTCCAAAAAGAAGTATATCGACTCCTGCCTCAATGGCAAGACGGATAGCGGTTCCGAGACCGTAATGGTCTGCAATGGCCTTCATCTGCATGTCATCGCTTACGATGACACCTTTAAATCCGAGTTTGTTGCGCAACAGATCAGTGAGTGTTGTTTTTGAAAGTGTTGCCGGGTAGAGAGTGTCAAGTTTTCCATTGAAGACATGCGCGGTCATTACGGCGTCCTTGTAACCCGCAGCAATAAGGACTCGGTAAGGCTCCAGCTCCTGTTCTGACCAGCTTGCTGTTATATCAGTAAAATCACGGTGGGTATCGGTAGTTGAACTGCCGTGTCCGGGGAAATGTTTCAGGGTGGCAATAATCCCTTCGTTATGGTACGCACTGACAGTCAGTTTCAGGTTGCTGATCACCGTGGCTGGATCAGACGAAAAGCTTCTTCCGAGTTTGCCGATAACCGGATTGTCGGGATTGGTATTGAGATCGGCGACCGGCGCAAGATTCATTGAAATATGCATGGCTTGAAGCGTTCGGGCGGTCTCGGCGGCCGCAGCCGATGTGCTGTCGGGATTATTGAGTCTGCCAAGAAACTCTGCGGAAACGCTTGCTGGAAATCCTCTGGATTGTTTGAGCCGGTTAACCTTTCCTCCTTCCTGATCTATGGCTATCAACAGCGGAATGTTCGACAGTTTCTGTAAATCATGTGTAAGGCTGGAAAGCTGTTGCGGAGAAGTGATGTTTCTTGACGTGGAGCGGGCCGGTACGTCATAGTCAAACAGAACAATTCCACCGACACGGCGCTGTGTGATGTCGGCAGTAATTTCCGGAGCGATGTCAACGCTCATTCCTCTGAAGCCGATCATCAGCATCTGGCCGATTTTTATGGAAAGGCTGTCAGGCTGTTGTGCAGCAAAAGCGGGGAGGGAGAAAATGAAGAAGAACAGCAATGCCACGGTGGGCAGTAAAATCTTTTTCATGCTTGCAAACGTTACGGATAAAGGGTCAAGGTTGTTCCTGCATCAATCGAGGCTCCTCTGCCTGGGGTAAGGGCGGAGCCTCGATTAAACTATACGTACAAGAAAAGGCCTATGCAGCACTCTTGACTACAGTGAGTTCCCCACCAGCCATATCGATGGTGATGGACTCCCCTTCCTTCACCACTCCGGATAGAATGAGCTCAGAAATTTTGTTTGTGATTTTGCGCTGCATTACCCGTTTAAGCGGTCTCGCTCCGAAGGCTGGATCAAAACCGGCATCGGAAAGCCAAGTAATAGCAGGGGCAGAAATTGTAAGGCTGATACGCTGACGCATGGCCGTAGCCTTGATATGGTCGAACTGGATAAGTACAATTTTTTTAAGGTCTTCTCTTGTAAGGGGCGTAAAGAGAATGACTTCGTCAATCCTGTTGAGGAACTCAGGCCGAACATGCTGCTTGAGCAGCTGGAAAAGTTTTTCCTGAAGTCCCGAGAGCACATTATCCAGTTTCATTCCATCCATGTTTGCCATTTCAGACTGAATCAGCTGGGCTCCAATGTTGCTGGTCATAATGATGATGGTGTTTTTGAAGTTCACCGTACGCCCTTTACTGTCGGTCAGGCGACCGTCATCAAGGATCTGCAGGAGAATGTTGAAAACATCGGGGTGAGCTTTTTCAATTTCATCGAGCAAGACAACTGAAAAAGGTTTGCGCCTTACCGCTTCAGTAAGCTGTCCACCCTCTTCATAGCCAACATAGCCTGGAGGAGCACCAACCAGACGGCTGACCGTATGTGCTTCCATATATTCGCTCATGTCGATGCGGATCATGGCATCTTCGTCATCAAAAAGGTAGTCAGCAAGCGTTCGGGCCAGTTCGGTTTTTCCAACGCCGGTCGGCCCAAGGAAAATAAAAGAGCCGATCGGGCGTTTTTCGTCGCCCATACCCGCCCGTGAGCGTTTGACCGCTTCACTGACAGCGGTAACAGCCTCTTTCTGGCCGATCACCCTTTTATGCAGTTCATCCTCGATCAGCAGGAGCTTCTGACGCTCCGACTGAAGCATCTTGCTGAGAGGAATGCCCGTCCATTTAGAGACGATATCGGCGATATCCTCGGCATCGATCTCTTCTTTCATGATCAAATCACCCGATGCTTTTTTCTCCTCGATTTTCAGGCGGTTCTCTTCAAGTTCACGTTCAATCGCCACAGTTTTTCCATAGCGGATCTCAGCTACCTTGCCATAGTCACCCTGACGTTCAAACTCTTCAGCCTGAACCCGGAGTTGCTCAATCTGTGATTTCAAGCTCCTTGAAGATTGAATAATTTCCTTCTCGCTCTCCCACTTGGCCTTGATGACGGTCTGTTCTTCGACAAGATTTGCGAGCTGTTTTTCTATCTCGTCCAACCGATGTTGTGTGTCAGCGGTACTCATGCTTTTGTTGGGTTATATTCCGGACTGTGAATAAGAAATTTTGTTGTAAATTTAAAGCTTATAAACTTAAAAGTCATCATCGACAAATACTTTAGACCATAAAAGTGTAACAGATAACAACGTGCAAAAGTTCTCAATCGGTTCTCTCTCAGTTCCTGATGACAACAGCCCGCTTTTCATTGCCGGGCCATGCTTGATAGAAAATCGCGCTATGGCCATAGAAACGGCTGAAGAGCTTCAGCGCATAAGCAGGAGCGAAGGGGTTCATTTTATTTTCAAGGGTTCCTATCGCAAAGCTAACCGATCTTCAGCATCCTCATTCACCGGTATCGGGGATATCGAGGCACTTGAAGTGCTTGACGAGATTCGCCAGACCTATGGTATGCCGGTGATTACCGATGTTCATGAAACAAAGGATGTTACTCTTGCTGCCCGTTATGTTGATGTTTTGCAGATACCTGCGTTTCTCTGTCGTCAGACGGAGCTTCTGGTCGCCGCCGGCGAGAGCGGTCTTGCCGTCAATATCAAGAAAGGTCAGTTTATGGCTCCTGAAGATATGGTGCTCGCAGCCGCCAAGGTTGCAGCGACAGGTAACACTCGAGTCATGCTGACCGAAAGGGGAACAAGCTTCGGTTATCACAATCTTGTTGTGGATTTCAGGGGACTTGCTAAAATGGCGGAGTCAGGATATCCCGTAATCTATGATGCCACCCACAGTCTTCAGCTTCCCAGTGCAGGTCAGGGTATCTCCGGCGGTGAGCGACAGTATGTGATGCCTCTTGCCAGAGCGGCTGTTGCGGTCGGTGTGGATGGTTTGTTTTTTGAGATCCATCCTGATCCATCAAAAGCCCTTTCGGATGCTGCTACTCAAGTGGCACTCGGTGATTTCAGCATAATTGTCAAACAACTGCTCCACCTGTACCGGTGCGTGCACTCTCTTCATTCACTCTAAATCTCTACTCTTTTGGCCGGTTTTCAATATTTTGGAATGCAGCCTTCGCAGGCCGATCCCTCTTCGAGGATAGAACATGCGCTCAAAGCAGTCAGGGCGCTTATTTTTCCGGTTGACGGTGTGCTGAATGGCGGCAGGATTACGTTTGACAGTACAGGGGGTGAAATTTCTTCACTCTCTGTCAGGGATGCTGTTGCCATACGGGAAGCGAAGAAACAGGGACTGCTTATAGCTGTTGTTTCGGACAGGGATACGGAAGCCTACCGTCCCCTGCTGGAAGAGCTTGGTGTGGAGGATCTCTACCTTTGCAAGGGCAATCTGATTGATGCCTATGAAGCCTTCCGGCAGCTTCATGATCTTTCTGACAACGAATGTGCCTATATTGGCGACGATATAGGTGATATTGCTGTTCTTGAAAAAGCAGGCCTGCCTGTTACTCCTATTGACGGGGCTGATTATCTGAGAAACCGAGTTGGTTATATCGCGGGGTATGAAGGTGGAAAAGGGTGTGTGAGGGAAATTGTCGAGATGATTCTTACTCACCAGGAAAAATGGCCATACATAGAGCGTCCTGACACTGAGGAATAAATAGCGGGATTTCCCTGGATTTTAATGTTTTTCCGGAATGAACTCCGGGTGAAGGAGAGGGTTCAGGAGTTCTGCTGTTTCTGTCAGAGTGAGCATACCGACTATATTTGTACCATGGTTCGGTTCAATATGTACATCCCCCCTGTATTCAGTTCCATTCGCGAGCGCTTTTTCAAGCGCCTCTATTTTGCCACGAAGACTGTATGCTGCTGATTGCGGTGTTGAACAGGAGACCGGGGGATTCTGCTTTCCGTGAATAAAATAACCCTCTGGTAACAGTTCGCTTTGCGGATAATCATGCCAGTGGGTTATGGAAGCCCCGAACCGGGCAAGATGGGACGGGAATCGTTCTTCCGGCCTCAATGTCATCAGGATACTCGCCGTTAAGGCATTGCCCAGGGCATGCGCCAGAATGGTCAGTGTGTCGAAAGATGGTTTGGCAACATTGTCCGATGAAAATCCTTCAGGAGTTTTAAGATAGATCCGCCCTTGATCCGGACCTTGAATGAGCCCTATCTCCACGAGATCTTTTTTCGGATCAAGGTTATTTTTTCTGCATCCCGATCGGGTCGTGATGACGCTGACCTTTGGCACGTTTACGAGAAGGGTGCGTTCCTGCATTCTGATCTCAACCAGACATGTTGGCCGTTTATTGTTGTGCGTCATTGTGTCCGCACGTCCAGAATAGAAAGCGGGTTGCACGGCAACCGGAAGCTGGCGGGCAAAGAATCCGTAGCTCATGCCGCTTCGCTGGTCGAGATACCGGGCTACAATCCGTTTATAAAAGTTACTGCGGTATTCAAGTCCAGCTGTTGATGTATGTGTCAAGAGGCAGGAGTTGCTGCTCCATAGTGCGCTGCATTGCAGAAAATCGCTGGCAACAGCTTCAAACTCCGGGGTCCCGGTCTGCAACTGCCCGTGTTCTATATCAAGATCTTCAGGTCTTGGAGGGACAACCTGTGCAGTGAGTTTCGGCACCAGTGTGCATCTGACATCCTCTATCGAAGGAGAAGGGGTGTTGAAGGTTACAACTCCGCCATTCATGGTGCAGATTGTCCATGAGTGGTCGGTAACAAATATAAGGATATGGACCATGTCGCGGGCGAGCCTGCCGACAATTGAGTCAAGACGCAGCTGAGGAAGAGCTTCGGTGGTGATCGGCGCAGGTTCGTCGTAAATACCGACAATAATATTGTTGTAGAGTGTTGCAACGCGGTTGATGGCAAGCAGGCTGTCAGGGAAATTACCAGGAGCGAAGATAACGGTTCCCGGAGCAAATCGTCCATCATTTCCAGAGGCTTCTTCTCCTGAAAGAACAGTTATGCCGAGCGACTTCATGGCCGTGACGAGGGCATGGCAAAACTGC
>CAIVCU010000422.1 GCA_903904495.1 uncultured Chlorobiaceae bacterium | reverse complement strand
GCTTTCGATATAGGTGAGAGCGAAAATTTCCAATGATGATCCAAGAGTGCAGATAGCAAAAAAATGAGCAAGAATATGAGTATCAGTATCGGTCAGATTTGCAGCACGCTGAAGATTTCACGGACGAGCTATTACCGTTTTTTTGAATTATAGGGGAGAATGAAAGTTGGTCCAATTTTCATTTCCTGAAGCGACTCCATCGATAAACATTGTGATGCCAACGTAGATTATTTTGATTCTATAGTCGGATTGATTTCCTCTTTTTTTCCTTTTCCAGTTTCTCCCTTTTCAGGCCCTGGTAACATATTGCAGAGCGCCACACTAGATGATTGAATCAGTTCCTTGCCTTTAGGTCCCAGTGCAAGGGTCGCAGCCACAACCCCTATCCCCCCAACAGCAATACCATGTATTGCGTGCAACAATATTGGAAGTGCCAAAGGGAGCGCCAAGGGGATAGCTATGGGAGCCAGTTTTACAAGTCCGGACATACCCTGTTGTGTAATTGTCTTGGGCTGATTTACCGTTGCATGCTCTTCAGACATGGACATATGTTCTTATGAAATCTTTTAAAAAAAGTGATTTATTCTTTGGGATCAATAGCCGATGACGCATTGTCAAGCACTTGATTAACACCGTTTATGGTGCCTGTAATAAGATCGGCGGCTGTTTTGAGAACGGGTGTAAACAGCTGTGCAACTGATTCAATAGCGAGCGTGACCAGTTCAACCTGCTGAGTGACAATTCTTCCTGCAGACCCACCGATTGCGTTGATGCCGCCTGAGATATCATCTATTGTTTCGTTTGACATAGTTTGGTATGTTTTATGGTTATTGCAACGGATTTAAGGATTTACTACCTTATTCCAAACTTCATCACGAAGCCGTAAAGCCATCTCGGCATTGATCTGACCGCATTTTAACAATTCTTTCCAGCCGCATTTTCTCACACCTTGATGCTGGGATTGCCACCATGCCTGTACCACCTGAGATGCTTTTGCCTCGATCTCTGCGGGGTCTTCAACCTTGAAAGAGCCAATAGCCAGATCATAATATCCATTTGAGTCACCTGAACCCTGAGAGATAGTGACTACATAGACATTATAGCCCGGATAAAGCGTTGCGTAATATGATTCAGGCCATGAAAATCCGGGCTGGGAATCATCCCAGTTAATGTCAAGAAGATGCGTCGGAAAAAGAAGATCGTTGCGCATGGGAACTTGACTATGCCAAGTTTTACGACCAATGACCGGTGAACCATCTTCCCTGATTGAGATGCCTTGAGGAAGGCGACCCTGCACAGACGAAAGTGCAATTTCTGCAACTCTGTTTGCATCATTAAGGTCATCTCTTTGCATACCCATCGCGGAATGCTTTATCCAGCGCTCAATGAGCTCCTGGTCTTCCCTTGTATAAAGGGAGGGTATTACCATACTCTCTTGAAACATCATGTTAAACCTTTGTTAACCTGATTAAAACGCAAAAACTCATTACTACAACAAAACATTTATTGGCCTTCGTTGAAATTGCTCAGACGTCAACTTCTATTCCTGTAGCGAATCCACAATAGCTTCTTCCATGCCCAGAGATAAACTCGTAGCCGGGAGCTGAATTTTTAGTCACATGTTTCATCTTTTCTGCTTGTCGACGTTCATCAATACTTGACATGCAAGTAACAGCACCCGCATCGACTATGGTGGTATGGGCACCAGCCAAAGACGCAATGACAGCAGTAGCCAAACCG
>CAIVCU010000421.1 GCA_903904495.1 uncultured Chlorobiaceae bacterium | reverse complement strand
GTTTCAGCTATTCACTCCGATTACTTTTCTGAGTTCAGGGCTCTCAAAGTCAAACTGGATGAACTGACACAGGAGGATAGCTTATGAAATTTGGGTTGCAGGATGCCACTATCAAAAAAATCAACAAACTCTTACTCTACCCACAGGTTGAACAAGCCACTCTCTATGGTTCACGAGCTGCAGGCAACTTCAGGAATGGATCGGATATCGACCTTACCCTCTATGGTGAGGTACTGACTTTCAACACGCTGAAAAAAATCATTGATGATCTTAATAACCTTTTTCTGCCCTACACCATTGACCTCTCCATTTTCTCCAATATCAGCGACCCTGATATCATCGATCACATCCAGCGCGTAGGTGTTACGTTCTATAAACGAAAGCAAGAGCAAGTCAATGCATTTTCAACCCAGTCCCGAGTTTGTCATACTGAGCAAAGCGAAGTATCCATCATGTGCGCCCAGCATGGACGCAATCTTGGAGGTGCAATTCCTCCCGTAAGTTGACCACAGCGAACGAAGCGAAGCGCAACGAAACTGCATAAATCAAATGTTCAAATAATAACCTTTTGATTATTGAACGCGTTCATATATACCGACACCGTTATTGAACGTATTCATCGGTAGAATCAAATCAACAGGTGATATCGCTTGAAGACATTTTTCTCTTTGTCAAGTAAATATCAAAGAAAACTGAGAGGAGATTTCTCCGCGGACGCCTTCGCACACGTTCTGAAAATTCCTTTGACCAAAAGAATCATTTCCAAAAATTCAGGAAGGAAGATCAGTCATTGAGATTTCGAAGTATCTGGACTGTTCATCGACAACAGTGGTAAAAACACGGAGGTTTGCAAAGAAAAATGGACTCGTTGGCTGAAGAAGGTTAAAAAAAAAGCCCCAACTTGCGAAGGGGCTTTCTCTGTTATAATACTAACGACTTTTCTTTCATCTACTCATCATCCTATGCATCACGAGCCATCAATATATATCGGTCTTGTCAAGAAGCGGAAAGCTTACTTTGCTTCTGGTGCTGCTGCTTCAACTTTCTTGGCTGCTTTCTTTGAAACTTTCTTTGCCTTTTTAGCTTTCTTTGCTTTCTTGGCAACTTTCTTCTCTGCCTTTACTTCTGCTTTTGCTGCTGCTGGAGCTGCTTCTGCTGCTGCTGCTGGAGCTGCTTTTGCTGCTGCTTTGTCGGCTGCTTTGTCAGCTGCGAAAGAAACGCCACCGAAAATTCCGGAGATAGCAAGTGATACGATAACGCCTGCGATAAAATTCTTTTTCATTTGTCAGTAAGTTTGAGTTTGATAATTCATTGGAACCGGGATTATCCTGCTTCCTATAAACTACTACGCAGGATGTTGAGTTTTCTTTCAATAAATCTTTCTGAATTATCATTTTTTTCTTTGGTCAGGCCGCAGAACCAGCTGTGGTGGCGGGATTCCTCTTTTCCTCATTTCTTCAACGACTGAACTTGGTACTGGTCGGCACCCACATTGTTTGGCATGCTCAAGATGCCAGCGCACCCTCTGTTCGAGTGTGGCATTAGGTGGAATTTTGTTCAACTCATGCCATGGCTTGTTCATTCTGAACTCGTCTTTACTGTTATGGTACGCAGGCATGAACCGTTCTGATGCTTTACGACACATGGCGCTATGAAAGGGCGCATGAACAGTTCAGGTTACCAACTTAAACTCAGCCACTTTTTGGTTACCAGGTGGGGGCCACTTTAACTTACCAATTTGCTTGAGGCCATCCAAAGATGCTTTTATTTTCTCAATGCGTCGCATGCTGCTATCGAATGGCCAAAATCCGAAAAAGACTACTGTGTTATTTCTTCTTGAACCCTGTATACCTCAAGGTTTTCACCCTGCTCTTCGACCTCTTTTACCCATTTTGGTTTTGGCCCTCTGCCTCCCCAATATTCATATGCACTTTTCCTGTACTTAATTGGAGCTGAAGCATTTGAGGCGGATCGAGTGGCTTTTTCCCTTTTCTGAAGCTCTTCGGCACTGATATTGTATGCAAACATTTTTGATATAATATCAGCTATAGCACCTTGTTTGTCATTTTTAAAAACTTCATCTGCCTCTTTTTGCAGTTCAGCTATTTTAGCTTTGATCTCTGTAAGTCTCGTCATATTTACGCTGTTGTTAATATTGTATTGTGGCATCTTCCGGATTCGGAAACCAATGTATTGAAAAGAGATGTTGCATTGCAAATAAACCCTGTTACAATCATCAACACTGGACTTTAAATAACGGTTCCTTTTCTGCCGGTCTTATGCACCTTTTTGGGTCATTTCAATGGGAATACATATTTTATGGCGTTGAGTCTATACATTGTGATTAAACGGAAATCAAAATATTGAAGGACGAAGATATGACTCGTAAAATTGCCATCATAACCGGTGGAAGCCGGGGCCTTGGAGCAAATGCCGCCCTTAAACTGGCCGCCCGCGATACTGATTTGATCATCACTTACAAACAGAATAAGACAGCTGCCGATGAGGTCGTTTCCGGAGGTATAAAGCTGGGTGCACGTGCGACTGCTTTGTATTTCGATGCTGGCTCTGTTGTAGGAATTCCGGCCTTCAAGACCCAGGTGCAGGAAACATTGGCACAATGGGGCGTAGAACGTTTTGATATCCTTGTCAACAATGCAGGAATGGGTATCCACGCTGCTTTTAGTGATGTGACGGAAGCTCAGTTTGATGATCTGATGAATGTTCACTTGAAAAGTGTTTTCTTCCTGACCCAGGCGCTTGTGCCGTTGATGGCTGATGGCGGGCGCATACTCAATGTTTCTTCCGGTCTTGCCCGCTTTGCGTTGCCGGGATATGCAGTCTACGCATCGATGAAAGGTGCTATTGAAGTGCTTACCAGATACCTTGCCAAAGAGCTCGGTCACCGGGGCATCTCAGTTAATGTCCTGGCCCCGGGAGCAATAGAGACCGACTTTGGCGGAGGGAATGTCCGTGACAACAAGCAGCTTAACTCATTCGTTGCATCTCAGACAGCCTTGGGACGTGTCGGTCTCCCGGACGACATCGGTGATCTCATTGCAGTCCTTGTATCTGACGACTGCCGATGGGTAAATGCGCAGCGTATCGAAGCGTCCGGCGGTATGTTTCTCTGAAATGATCTTAACCGCAGTGAGGCAGTGGAATGAATTTACAATTGAACGGCAAGGTAGCCATCGTCACGGGTGCGAGTCGCGGTATCGGCAGAAGCATTGCAAAAATACTGGCTGCCGAGGGAATGAGGTTAGTAGTTGTTTCACGCTTGCAAAAACAACTGGATGAGGTGGCAGAGTCTTTTCCTGTTGAAACGTTAGTAGTGGCCACCGACCTGCGTGATCCGGATGCGCCGGCAACTGTTGTTGATGCTGCCATTGCACGTTTTGGACAGATCGATCTTTTGGTCAATAACGCAGGCGCCACAAAGCGGGGTGATTTTCTTTCAATCCCCGATGCTGACTGGATGGATGGATTTGCACTGAAATTTTTCGGAGCCATGCGCCTCAGTCGGGTTGCGTGGCCATATTTGATCAAAAGCCAGGGAAGTATTGTCAACATTGTCGGTATTGGCGGACGGACAGGGAGTGATGAGTTTACCATCGGAGGGTCGGTCAATGCCGCATTGCTCAATTTGACAAAATCTCTGGCAGATCGAGGTGTCCGTGACGGCATACGCGTTAATGCGATAAATCCAGGTTCAATTGTAACCGAGCGTCTTCAGACCCGTATCGAAAGCTATGCATCACAACATGGAATCGATAAATCGAGTGCGCCTGCCCTTATGGCGCAATCAATCGGAGTGGCTCGATTTGGTGATCCGGATGAGATCGCACAAATGGTAGCTTTTCTTGCCTCCCCGATCGCAGGATTTTGTCAGGGAAGCATTATTGATATTGATGGCGGACAGACACGCACACTCTGACAACGTCACACTGAGACACATCCCGTCACAGGTTCTATAATGCCCGGTGAATCAGCGCCGGATAGTGCTGTACGGTACGGGTGAAGTGAACATCAGGGTAGCCGAATACCATTGCATAGCCTATCAGATGGTCATCTGGAATGCCGAGTAGCTGTCGATTTTCCGGTAAAATGTCATTGATAGCCCATTTTGCCAGACCGTTCCATACGGTGCCAACGCCATTGGCTTGAGCAAAAAGCTCAAAATACGAGAGGGCTATCAGACAGTCCGGCTCCGGGGTTGGAACAGTCCTGGGTGCCGAAGCGATCACCAGATGAGGAGCACTGCGAAAAATGATATCGACGCTATGCTCCTTCCATATCCGGACAAAGTTGCCGTAAGATTCCATCCTTTTCGGCAGAGCATTTTCTTTGATCAATCTTTCCAGTCCGGCTATCAAGTTATCACGCAATTGTGCAACCTTCTCCTTGTTGTCTAATACGGTAAAACGAACCTGACGTGAGTTAACACCGGTTGGAGCGTGCCAGGCAACATCAAGGAGTTTTTGAAAAAGTGCCGGATCAAGATTTTCATCCTTATAGCGGCGCACTGATCGCCTCCCTTTGATCAGCGTCTCAAGTTTGTCAGGATCAGGATATCCGCCCGCAAGACAAATGCTGTCTGCCGGATCAAAGCCAAGTATTGAGACTGATCCGGTAGGGCAGATCGCCAGACAGTGCTGGCATTTGTAACAAGCACTCTCTTTTTCAGCAGGAATATATGGATAGCCATCCTCCGACATGGAGATGATCCTCGACGGACAGTCAGCGACGCACTGGCCACAACGTGAACAGTTCGATTTGTTGATTTCGAAATCAAGCACTCTGGTCATATTGAAATTGTTGAAAGTATGCAATGGCAATGATGCTCCGTTGGGTTCAAGATAAACATTGTCGTAAAACTTGATTTTAAAACTGTTCTGTTTTTAGGAAGTATGAAAAGGGGGGGGATATGGATTGTCGAACCCGGATTACAGATCAATCCAAACTCAAAAACAAATATTATATAGTTGCTATCTTTGTAAGTCACTTCGAAATGCTCAAAATTAATTATCTTTTTGTCGCGTAATCTATACGTTATATATTTAATATATAATTTTCGGGCAAGCACTCACTTCTGCAGATAAACAAAAGGAGCTTATTGATGAGCATGATTACGATGCGGGACGGCACCGGGATTTACTACAAGGACTGGGGAACAGGGGAGCCTGTAGTGTTCAGCCATGGCTGGCCGCTCTGTTCGGATAGCTGGGAAGCTCAGATGATGTTTTTGGCTTCGAACGGTTATCGTTGCATAGCTCATGATCGTCGTGGCCATGGGCGCTCGAGCCAGCCATGGAGTGGCAATGATATGGACACCTATGCTGACGACCTCTCGGAGCTCATCGAGATGCTTGACCTGCATGGTGCTGTACTGATCGGCTTTTCCGCGGGTGGGGGAGAAGTTGCCCGCTATATTGGCCGTCATGGCACAAAACGCCTCTCCAAAGCCGCACTGATATCAGCAGTTCCGCCATTGATGCTGAAAACAGCAGATAATCCCCTTGGATTGCCGATAGAGGTGTTCGACAAGATTCGCCTTAATGCAGCTGCTGACCGGTCACAGCTTTACAAGGATTTCGCCAGCGGCCCGTTCTTCGGTGCTAATAGAGTTGGTTCCAAGGTCTCCCAAGGCATGATCGACTCATTCTGGCTCCAGGGAATGCAGGCCGGTCACAAAAACACCTACGATTGTATCAAGGCGTTCTCCGAGACGGATTTTACTGAAGACCTCAAGAAGTTCGACGTCCCGACATTAATCCTTCATGGTGACGACGATCAGATTGTCCCGATTGCAGCTGCAGCTTTACGTTCAGCTAAACTGGTGAAAAATGCAACACTGAAGATTTACGAGGGCGCGCCTCACGGTCTGGCGGAAACGCACAAAGAGAGGCTCAATAGTGACCTGCTGGAATTCCTGAGAAGTTGAAAGTTGTTTTAGTGCCGGTTGCGGAAGTGGGGAGAACAAACCCAAAGCAGTCACTATACCCATGTCAACTTTAACATCCTTGACTGCCCACTGCCGACTACCAACTGCCAACTGCCGAATGCCGACTGATTTCCCCTCACAATGATGTTGTCAATTGTATTATATTATCGAACAAAAAAGTATTGCGCACTGTTTGCAAGTTCGGTCTTGTCTTGAGGCGCAATCTCAGGGCTGGGCTTTTTTTAAACGGAGGTGAAATTTGGGAAAGCAGAAAGTTAATGCACGGTATGAGAAATATGGCGATACCGAAGGC
>CAIVCU010000420.1 GCA_903904495.1 uncultured Chlorobiaceae bacterium | reverse complement strand
TATCTTTAAGTGCGCGCTTCATAGCTCCTCCGGGTTGAGTTAAAAGAGTTAGGTCCTCAAATAATTTAATTCCGGAGGGGCTTTAGTTTATACCCCCGTTTTTAACATACGACCTCAGCACTGTTCTCCTTGCCCCTTGTCATCCCGAAACAGAGTGAGGGGATCTATTTCCTTTTTCGTCTTTTATAAGTCCCATCAGACCCCTGAGTCCTATTACTCATATTCTTTTCCAGCAAACTAAGGCTTTCAAGTGCCAAGAAATTGTATCGCTGTTTCGAGCTTTGGAGTTTATCAGGAATGGATCGCTCAAGTAATCCTGCTGAGAGGAGTGGTTCAAGATATTGTTTACGGAAGTGCTCACGGTCTTTGATTGCCGCTGCCATTTGCAACTCTTCCCTCGATTTCTCTTCTGATGCAGAAGCTTGGAGTATTTCTAGGACTTGCAGGGTATGCTTTTCATCCGCCGAAGTGATTGGACGGAAAAGTGCGGAAAAAGTTATCCGCAGCAAAAGTACGTTCGGGATATCTCTGCTCCCTTGCCCCGTCACGCATCCTGAAGCCACCTTCTACGAAAGAGTTAGAGGCTGCTCAATGAACGATGCCGGAATTCAAGATGGCGACCTGCTTGTTATCGACGAGGCGCTTTATGCCTATTTCGGTAACTTCGAACACCCTGACATCCATCATTCGATCTGCAAATTGATTTTAATAAACTGTTCGAACTAATTCAATTTTGCGAGCACTTTTCTCATTGATTCTCCTTTTAAATTGAGTTGATAAGCATTGTGCACCAACCGGTCGCAGATAGCGTCGGCAAGGGTTGGATCGTTGATCAACTGGTGCCATTCTGATACCGGGTACTGTGTGCTTATTATTGTTGCATGCACATTGTGACGGTCTTCAACGATTTCGAGGATGTCACGTCTGTTGGTATCGGAAAGCGGACTCATGCCCCAGTCGTCGATGATAAGCAGTTCGATTCTCGAGAGCTTTTCAAGTAGCTTTTTGTACGAACCGTCTGCTCTTGCTAAACCAAGATCGTTCAGTAGTCTGGAAAGTCGGAAATACATCGTGCTGATACCGTCTCGGCAGGCTCCGATTCCAAAGGCACAGGCAAGCCAGGATTTGCCGACTCCTGTGGGACCGCTAATGATAAGGTTGCGCCGTTTCCGTATCCACTCGTTTTGAGCAAATTCCAGGATAGTGGTTTTGGTGAGTCCCCGGCTGGTCAAGCTATGCAACCCTTCTATCGATGCTTCAGGGTAACGCAGTTGTGCCCGGCGCAGCAGGACATTGAGCTTGCGATTCTCCCGCACCATCTGCTCTTTTTGCACAAGAAGGGAGAGGCGTTCTGCAAAATCAAGCTCGGCAGCAAAAGGTGTGCGGATCTGTTCTTCAACGCCTTCTGCCATACCGTAAAGCTTGAGACTATTGAGTTTCTCCTTAATGTTTTGCAGCATAGTAGCCTCCTCCTCTAATGTTCTGATGGGTGAGAGCGGGAAGTGCTTCTTCTTCATCGAACAGGGTCACCTTATCCAGTCCTTTGCTCATCATGGATTTAATGCTTCTGTAGGTCATAAGATTGAGTGAGAGAGCTTTGGCAGATGCCTGTTCCAATCGCTCCGGTGTATAGGTTTTTGCTAATCTTATGATGCCAAGGCAAGCCCTGAAAGCATGCTCCGGGTGCACCTTACTCTGCATGATTCGTTCTATCAAAAGAGCGGTGTTCTTGCCTATTTTATCGGCCCATGACCTTATGCGCTCAGGGCTCCACTCCATGTATTGCTTATGTTCATGGGGCATATGCCGGCTGTCGGTGACAAAGTGCCCTGGTTTAAACGTTCTGATATGCTGTGCAACCTCGGTTCCCTGATAAGAGATGGCGACAAGGGTTCTGTTATGGCGGATATCCACCTGTTTGCCGATCAGACGGTACGGAACACTGTAGAAGCTTTTCTCAAGGATGACATGATAATCGACATGCACTTTGGCTTTTTTCCAATAGCTGACGGCGTAACGCTTTTGCGGAAGTGGAGTCAGGCAAGCCTGCTCAAGCTCAATAAAGCGCTGCCTGCGGCTTTTGCCATACAACTGCATCGGCCGGTTATTGAGTTCTTCAAGCGTTTCGGCAATGCCGACATTGAGTTCCTCAAGGCTGAAGAACTGACGGTGTCGTAATCGGGCAATGATGCGACGCTGTGCCTGAAGCACGGCACTTTCTACCATTGCCTTATCTTTTGGCTTTCTTACCCGTGTCGGCAGAACCGTCAGATTATAGTGCCGGGCCATGTCGGCGAATGTGGGGTTGATTTCAGGATCGTAATAGCAGGCATGCGTCACACCGCTTTTGAGATTATCAATGACCAGAGTTTCCGGGCAGCCTCCACAATACTCCAGCGCTTTAATCGTCGCCATAACAAAGTCTTCACCCTTCTGACTTGCAACGGCACAGGCGAAGGTAAAGGATGAGCCTCCAAGCACGGCAACGTAGAGGTCCGGCATCATGATCTCTCCAGTAAGCGGATCAATCCATGATGGCTTGTCACCGGAAAAATCAATAAACATAACCTCGCCGGGCTTGTGCGTCAGCCGGAGGGTCGCCTTGTTCTTTTTTGCCCATGCATTATACAAGGCGTAAAACTGAGTCTTGCCATAACCCGTTGGATGTTGTTCCAGATATTCCTCATAGAGGAGATTCAGGGTGACCTTTGAGTTGCTGAGCTCTTTGTGCAACTGCTCCATATCCGGTATTGGCCGGGAAGATTTTGTGGTTTTTTCGGGACCGAGGAGTGTTTGAAGTTCAACGTCGTTCAGCTGCTCAACTGATGCATAGTCAAGACCGAGGGTTTCGATCTTTTTCACATAACCCTGTACGGTTGACACCGACAGGTTACATGCTCTGCTGATTTGCCTTAGGCTCAGTTGTTTACTCAGGTGTAACCGGGCGATCTCTTTGACGGTTCTCATGGTTTTTCTTCTGCCTTGAGGTTGCATAGCCCTCCGTTTTGAATTGACAAAAACGATAAGGCTACAGAATACTGACAAGCTGCAGAAGAATGATGATTGAGTTTTCAGTCAACTTCGAACACCCTTTTCACTCGAGAGCTTAAAAGTGTTCGAAGTTTAGCGGAATAGGTGTTCGATGTTTTGTGAAATCACTGTTCGAGGTTTACTGAAAACTCTGTTCGAGGTGAAGCGGAATATGCAGCTTTAACCAAGAGATGGCTTTTATACAATCAAGCTTACAGAGGACAACGATTTCCTGATGTGGGGCGTAGTTGCCTATGTGGTGCACAAGGCGAGATAAAAAGGCTGGAGCGATAGTATTGTCGTGAAGGTGTGAATTTTGCCGGGCATTGCAGCGTTTCAATGTTGTGATGCCAACAGTTCACAATAGCAGCCACTAAACACCCAATAATTGAAGAGGAGAGCTTCATGCCACGAACCGTCAAAGTCAGCAGATCAGTAGTCAAGGCGTTAACTTACCGCATTATCATTATGTGCCTTGATTTTATAGCGATTTACCTGTTCACCGGAACAACGCGTATTGCTGTTAGTTTTGTGGTAGTGAGCAACATCTATACAACCATAGGTTATTTCCTCCATGAAAGAGCCTGGAATCACATTCATTGGGGAATAGATGACGGGGTGGCCTGAAAGTATCTAACTCAAAGCCCAACCATTCCCATCATTTCAAAAGCAAATTCATACTCATTATCTGATCAGGCTTTCGGTGCAGGTGCCGTGATCTTAGAACTTATTCGTAAATAAAGCCAACTTTTCTTAGCGCTATGATAGATGCCGCCATGAATAACAATGCCTCATATCGTTCGTTAAACTTTTCAAACCTCACCAGAATCTTTCGGAACCGATTGAACCATGAGTGAGATACTTCTACAACCCATCTGCGAGCCTTGTAATTCGGGTTATCT
>CAIVCU010000419.1 GCA_903904495.1 uncultured Chlorobiaceae bacterium | reverse complement strand
TTTATAGGCGATGCCCTCACCTGGGTTATGGTCGGAGTAGTTGCCGGTGGACGTCTGGGTTATATCCTTTTTTATGGCCTGAGTGATTTTCTGGCTGACCCTCTCGGCAGCATCCTTCCCTGGGTATCTGCACCGGGAGGAGGGTGTCGTTTTGCAGGCATAACCGGCATGTCATACCATGGAGCTGTCATAGGAGTTATTCTTGCTGTTTTCTTATTTACCCGTTCTCGAAAAGCCGGATTTTTTGAAACATTTGACCTTTTCATACCATCCGTACCCCTCGGTTACACCTTCGGACGCCTTGGCAACTTCATCAACGGTGAACTTTACGGACGGGTGACCGATTCAGCGATCGGGATGTATTTTCCTCTTGCTCCAACTCATCAGCTTCGCCATCCTTCTCAGCTCTATGAAGCATTTTTCGAAGGGATAGTACTGTTTATTATTCTCTGGCTTATTCGCAGGAAATCTCCATTTTCGGGATTTCTTTCAGCACTCTACCTTTTCGGCTACGGGTTTGTCCGCTTTTTCATTGAATATTTTCGTGAACCTGACGCCCAGCTCGGCTTTGTATTCCTGAATTTCTCAATGGGACAGGTGCTTTGCTTTATCATGATGCTGGCTGGTATTCTGGTATTTATAACCACCAGGGCTTCCGCAAAATCAGCGGGGGCTAAGTAAAACCTCTTCCCCGCTGCCGAAACAGCGACGCCTTACAATAAGCATGACAACCACGGAACTGACAGCCGTTGAGCCAACCAGCATCAGCATAACGACAATCTGATAGCGGATAGCGATCAGCGGATCAGTTCCGGCAAGAATCTGGCCTGACATCATTCCCGGAATAAAAACAAGGCCAACGCCCATCATGGCATTGATTGAAGGGATCATGCCGGCAGTAACAGCATTCCTGAAGATATCGAGGCTTGCTTCACGGTAATTGGCTCCAAGAGAGAGCTTCATTTCCACCAGCTCTTTCTGCTGCCGCATATCTCTGAACAGCCGCTCAAGGGAGATGGCAAGTGCAGACATTGAATTCCCAATAACCATGCCTCCTGCAGGAATGAAGTAGCGGGGTTCCCACCACGGAGTGATGCCGATCACCAGTCCGGAAACAAAGAGCGCAGTTGCGAGATAACTGACAAGCATGGTCAGAAATGTCGGTATGATATAAGGGATTTGCTTTTCCTTGACCCTCCCTTTAATGATAAACATGGCAGAGACGACCATTACCATGAAAACACTCAGGACCAGGAACGGGTTGGTTGTTTTCAAAATAAAGGTGAGTACATATCCCATCAAAAAGAGCTGTGAAAACGTTCGTATCGTACCAATGGTTATATCGCGGTTAAGACCAAGATGGTAAATGAACGAACTCCCCTGTGCGATAAGGATAAACACGAGGGCCAGCAGCAGCTGGCCGGTTGAGATAGTAACGATCCCGTTCATGATGAAAGAGTGAGTGATCGATGAGCAAGAGTATAGGTAAGGGGGCGTACTGTTTCAGGCTTGTAATCGATATGGGTCACCGTTATCAGGGTTTTACGGTCTTCGGTGTTCAGGCGTTCCATAATGGAAAAAACCATTTCTGCGCTCTCCTGGTCAAGTGCTGATGTGGGTTCATCAAGGAGTAACAGAAGCGGTTCCTGCAGCAGCGCTCTCATAATGGCCAGGCGCTGTTTCTGCCCTATCGAGAGCTTCATGGCGGATTGCGACGGCGTAACATCGGCAAGATAAAACCTGTGCAGCATCTCTTTCAGCTCTTCGGTACCGGGTATGGTTCTGCCGGCATTGATGGTAAAGGAAAACGGCAGAAGCAGGTTTTCCTCAACCGAAGCATCGATCATCTGGGGGATCTGGGCTACATAGCTGACAGCGCTCCGCAGCTTTGCCGGGGCAATGGAGCTAATGTCATTACCCTGAAAAAGAATGGAACCTCCCTGTGGTTTGTTCAGACGGCATATCAGCCTCAGCAGTGTGGATTTCCCGGATCCTGAAGGGCCTTTTACCAGAATGTACTCCCCTTCCTGCACAGCTACGTTGAGACGCTCAAAAACCAGAGCAGCTGATTCTTCGTAGGCAAAGGATAGATTCCTGATTTCAAGAAGTGGATTCATATATATTTCTAAGGAAAGACATAATCAATGGTCCTCGGGGCTGATAGAAAAAAGTAACTTTATTGCACAGATTAATCAATTCAATAAGCCACATGCTGTTGCAGCTGACTCCAGAAATAAAGTCTTACAATATCAAAAGGCATTGCTCCACTCTTTTCTGAAATTTTGCTTTTTTATTATTCTTCCAGTCAGCATAAACCTGCAGTTATCTGTATTCGGGCCGATTATTGATTTTTAAATAACAATGTTCAATGATGAATAAACGTCTTTGTAATAAGTTACGTGGTGTTACCGGAATACTTTTAATTTTTATTGCTATCGTTTTATTTCCATATGGTGAACTTGCTATATTTTCGTGGTTGCGACGTGAAGTCGCGTATCTATGAACTGTTCTTTGCAGAACCAGTTGCGCCGTCAACTGCCCCCACCGGCACATGCAGGATGAGCAATCGCCTTGTG
>CAIVCU010000418.1 GCA_903904495.1 uncultured Chlorobiaceae bacterium | reverse complement strand
TTATTGTCTTCGGGAAGAGCAAGCAGAGAGCCAAACCATTTGAACCGGATATTCAGACCGTTAACAAGCAGAAAGACAAGGGCTGTAAGCAGAGGATAAAAAGCGGAGTGAAAATAGGAGGGGATAAAAAAAATCACGACACCCATGCAGAGATGGACAATTTTTCTTACTACCAGAGTGCTGATCCTGAAGTTTCTTGTCAGCAATTCAGCTAAAAGAACAAACAGGAGAATAAAACAAAGTGTCAAAAAAAATGCCGGTAAATCCTGAGGCAATGGAGTTGGAAGGCTCAGCATGGTTCTGTTTTATTTTTGTTTGGCCCTGAAAAACAAGCACTTAACAGCTCTCTGAATTCTTCAAAAAATATAACAGTAACTCTACAGAATAAACAGTAATATTCTTCCGGATTTTAACTTTTTTAATGCTTGTTTTAATAAAACATTAAATGTAATTTATTTTGAATTTCAGTTTATTACCGATAGAAACTTGTTCGCTTCAATGTCTGCATTCAATTTATATACCTGCAGTAGCTGTCGCGGTTTTGAACAACCAGCGCAGATAACGTCAGCTTTTTCCGGCTGCCATGCAAATAGTTTGCTTAACACCCTCCATTCCCGGATCGTAATTTCAGTCTCTGTGGTGATTGCATCGCTGAGCATTGCTGTGCTCTGAACCCAAAGCCGATCCCAAGTCTATTTTTTTCTCATTCAGACCTTTCATCAGTGTGGCTTCGGGAACAGCGGTCTCGGAGGTTTCTTTTAATTGTCTAAAAAATATTTGAACTGCAATGAGATCTGATACCATTAAAACAGGGTTTGAGAAAGCGCCTCACCGCAGCCTTCTGAAAGCGACAGGCTCGATTGTCTCAAACGATGACTTCAGAAAGCCCTTTATAGGCATATGCAACTCCTATAATGAACTTATACCCGGTCATGCCCATCTTCAGGAGCTGGGCAAAATAGCAAAAGACGAGGTTCGCAAAGCCGGGGGCGTTCCGTTTGAATTTAATACCATAGGGGTTTGCGATGGTATTGCGATGGGCCATATCGGCATGCGCTACTCTCTGGCAAGCCGTGAACTTATTGCCGACAGTGTCGAGACCGTTGCTGAAGCGCACCGGCTTGATGGACTTGTCTGTATTCCAAACTGTGACAAGATTACCCCCGGTATGATGATGGCAGCGCTTCGCATCAACATTCCAGTTATTTTCGTTTCGGGTGGACCCATGAAGGCAGGTCATACTCCTTCTGGAAAAACCATTGACCTTATCTCTGTCTTTGAGGCTGTCGGCCAGTACAGTACCGGAAAAATCAACGATAGTGAACTGGGAACAATAGAAGATAATGCATGCCCAGGTTGCGGCTCATGTTCCGGTATGTTCACGGCAAATTCCATGAACTGCCTCAGTGAAGCTCTTGGTTTTGCTTTGCCTGGCAATGGGACTATACTTGCAATCGATCCCCGTCGCAATGAACTGGTCCAGGAGGCTTCGCGCCGTATCGTTGATCTGGTAAAGAAGAATATCAGACCGAGAGATATCCTGACTCGCAAAGCTCTGCTGAATGCTTTTGCGCTTGATTTTGCGATGGGTGGAAGTACCAACACTATCCTGCATACTCTGGCACTTGCAAATGAAGCTGAACTTGCATTTGATTTTTCAGAGCTGAATGCGCTTTCTGCGAAAACGCCCTATATCTGCAAGGTGAGTCCGGCAACGATGGATGTCCATATCGAGGATGTAGACCGCGCAGGGGGAGTATCGGCGATCCTTCGTGAACTCAGCAAGATAGATGGCCTTCTTGACCTTTCGACGTTGACGGTAACCGGCAGAACACTTGGTGAAAATATAGAGGATGCTGAGATCATGGATCGTTCTGTTATAAGAAGTGTTGAGGAGCCTTACTCATTTTCCGGCGGTCTTGCGGTTCTTTACGGCAATATTGCCCCGCTTGGAGCAGTTGTCAAGACCGGTGCGGTCTGTGCTGCAATGATGAAACACACAGGCCCTGCAAAGGTCTATGACTGCCAGGATGATGCCATTAAAGGTATTATGGAGGATGATGTTAAAGCCGGTGATGTGGTGGTCATTCGCTATGAAGGGCCAAAGGGCGGTCCCGGTATGCCGGAAATGCTTTCGCCGACCAGCGCAATTATGGGTCGTGGTCTTGGAGAGTCGGTTGCGCTCATTACTGATGGACGTTTCTCCGGAGGATCGAGGGGTGCCTGTATTGGACACATTTCGCCTGAAGCGGCGGAGCACGGTCCGATTGCCGCACTTGAAAACGGCGATATAATAACAATTGATATTCCAAACAGGAGCATCGCTGTTGCCCTAACGGATGAGGTTATCGCTGAACGGCTGGCGTCGCTTAAACCGTTTGTGCCGAAGATAACCAAAGGCTATCTGGCAAGGTA
>CAIVCU010000417.1 GCA_903904495.1 uncultured Chlorobiaceae bacterium | reverse complement strand
GCAACCCGGATCATAAAATACTCATCAAGGTTCGAGCTGAAAATCGAGATGAATTTGACCCGCTCCAGAAGCGGGTGCGCATCAGGGGAAAGGGCTTCTTCAAGTACCCTTTGATTGAAATCAATCCAACTCAACTCTCTGTTAACGTAGAGAGATGTATTTGAAAGATTCAGCGCAGATAACTTTCCGTTTTTTTTAACCCCTGTAGGTATCATAAGAGAGATTACAAATATTCAGGCAAATCGAATAATACCTTGTTCATGTACAACTCCGTCAAGGGTTTCATCCCATTGATCAGCTGGAACCTCGTCAACCATCTGGAAACTGAATGAAAGGCCAATACGGCTGACTTTCCTGCCCTGCTGTGAAAGCCGCTGCAGAAACCGGTCATAAAATCCTTTTCCGTATCCGAGACGATATCCACTTGCGTCAAAAGCGAGAAGCGGCAGAAGTACTACGTCAAGTTCCGATTCATCTGCCATTGAGAACATTTCAGGTTCTGGTTGGCCGAATTGTGCCGGCCTGAGTGGATCACCTTGACGAAAAGCAGCTGAACAGAGTGAGCCATCCCTGATAACTGGAACCGAAATCTCTTTACCCATTGCAGAAAGCCCATCAACAATTGCTGTCGTATCCACTTCAGCTTGAGCGGGAATGGAGAGATAGAGACTTACATGGCGAGTGTTTACAATTTCGGGTAATCCGAAAATATACCCGGCAATTGCCGTACTCATATCTGCATGCAATTTTTCAGGTAGCGAACGCCTCAAAGCAATCATCTTTGCTCTAAGAGCCGCCTTTTCATGAGCAATTGCTGCATCTCGCACCATAGCTTTTCAACCGAACCTAAAAAATTTGCAGCGAACATTGGGTAAAAACAGTTCCCAATTCAATAGTACAATAGCCATTATCATATTAACATTGAACTTCCAATATAAATTCGGCTTCAACGTCATCATCAATCTGACAAAAGTCAATATAAAAAATCCCCTTCCACCGCTTCATATGAGTTTTAAAAACAAGCACTAAATCAATGATATGTGCTGAGACGTGCTGAGTGCTGAAAAAAAAACAAGTCGAGGTCACTGGAAAAGATCCTTTTGATTCCATAGACCCTGAATGGTTATTTGATGATCCCCTTTTTCTGTAAGATTGCTTTTGTCAATTGCTGGCGCATAGGTAACTCATCTTCGCTGAGGATGTCCATATTCAGAGCAAAGAACCACACATCGGTTGTTGTTTCGACATATCCGACATACCAGCCGATTTGCGGCGTTACGCTTGATACCCATCCGCTCTTAGCCCATATCGTAAAGGTCGGTCCACTCTCGACAAGCATGATCTGTCGAAGTGTTTCGTAATTAGATACACTGAAGGGAAAAGCCCGCTGATAAACATTTCTCAGAAATTCCACCTGTTCTATGGCACTGATTTGCAGCGAATCATCAAGCCAGAATGAAGTTGCATCAAAAGGCTCACGTAGTTCTCCGTAAGCTGTCCTGTGAAGATAATCGCGATATTTCTCCACACCCACCCGGCGTGCAAGCGCCTGAAAATACCAGACACAGGAGAGTCTGAATGCACTTTTCAGCGTCTGGTTCTGGTTCCAATCCTGAATGTCATATTGATGCCCGTCCCACTTCATTAACCCCTCTTTTTCTGGAACTGCCTTTTCTTCAAGAGATACCAGTGTATTTAAAATCTTGAATGTCGATGCGGGAGAAAATCTGCGGGCTGCGCGGGATTCGTCGTGAATGAATGTCTCTTCGCTGCTTAATGACGAAAGGACTATAGTCCACACTCTGCCGTTCATTGCAGTGGTTTTCGTTATTTCTTTATCTTCAGAAAGTGCAGGCTGCGAAATCAAAAGGTATGCAATCGCAAAGATACATATGCACCTG
>CAIVCU010000416.1 GCA_903904495.1 uncultured Chlorobiaceae bacterium | reverse complement strand
CTCATCAGGAAATTCAAACAACTCCTGGGTTTCAGCAATCCCCCCAATAACTGAATGATCCATAGATTTACAGCACATGATCAAGGGGATCTCGTTCATTTTTTCAAAATCAAGCGGCTGCATTTTTTCGGGGTAATGTTTAAAAGTAGTATGTTTGTATTCTGGATGATTAGGGTTGCTGTTTCAATAGTCATAACAGTATCTTTCATGCCAAAATTCTCTAAAAAAATTGCGTTGGGGATGACGCAGATTAGCGGTCTGGTTACTGCGCTGCTTGACTCCAATGATGATCCCGCTTCTCTTGTTGACCCTGCTGGCACAATCCTTGACGTGAATGGCGCTGGCACTGACCGCTTTAAAACGCTTGGTATTGATGTGATTGGCGCTTCTCTCTATGAGCTTGAAGCCTCCGCACAAAAGAGTCCGGAGTATGGTACCCTTATGAGAGAGAAGGCGGATGAGGTTTTGCTGACCGGCAATTGCCTGAGGGTGGAGGAGGAGCGAGGGGGAAAAATATATAACACAGCACTCACGCCGGTTTTTTTACCGGATAGGAGTGTGACCTACCTTGTAATTGTGGTTAAGGAGAGGCTCAGTAAACAGTTATCTGAACTTCATGTTCAGAAAGTGTATGCTGTATACCAAACTTTCAGGGAAACGAGATCACATTCGTTTTCGATTCTGGATGCCAACGGAGTTATGATGGAGTGGAACAAGGCTGCGAGTGATACGCTTTTTGGAAAGTCGGAAGAGGTCATGCTGGGGTTTGATGGATTTACTGTGATCCATCCGGATGACAGGGCTTATGAAAAGGAGAAGTTTTTGAAGGTATTGGAGCTGGGGATTGAAGAGGCGATCGAAGTTAGAGTGCTTGTGCATGGGGGTCCTGAATACATATGGAGAATGTTTTATGGAAGCAGGGTAACTATTGACGGGAAACCCTGTGTTTTTTTAATCGGTATTGATATCACGGAACGCAAGCATGTCCAGGACGAGCTTGTTGAGAGCAGGAAAAGGTTCCGGCAGGCCCTGGAGGCGACGCACGCGGGTATTTGGGAGTGGGATTTGACAACCGGTGATTGTGTATAGTCGAAAGAGGAGTTGGTATTGTGCGGAATGAAAAGTGGCAATCAAAAGTCGTCGTTTCAGCTCTGGGTAAGTTCAATACACCCTGACGACAGGGAACGGATCGTCCGGACTTTTAGTGATGCAGTAAAAAAAAAGCCGAGATCATTATCGAGTATCGGGTTAACCGCCCTGACGGCTCGGTTAGCTGGCTGATGTCCAACGGCAAGCCGCTCTGCGATTGCAAAGGCCATGTGGAGCACTTTATCGGAACGATTATTGATACACTCAACGAAAAAAAACGGAAGAGGATTGCAGAGAAGCGAGGAGCGCTTCAGAAAGATGTTTGAGATACATTCAGCTGTACAATTGGTCATTGATCCTGAGACGGGTATGATTCTTGATGCCAACCAGGCTGCGGCCGATTTTTATGGATGGTCGATTGGGGAACTGCGCAACATGTGTATCCATGAATTCAATAATATCCTGATGGTGATTCTGGGGCATGCGGAACTCACGCTTGAGCATGAGGATAGTTCTTTTGAGGATCTTGAGGCCATTCGTAAGGCTGCCACACATTCGGCGGAGCTGACAGGTCAGCTGCTTGCGTTTGCACGACGGCAGGCAGTGAAGGCGAAGGTGTTTGACCTGAATGCGGAGGTGGAGAGGATGCACTCTATAATAAAGAGATTGATAGGCGAGCATATAACGCTGCGGTGGGTGCCCAATACCCGGGATACGCTGGTGAAGCTTGGTTCTTCGCAGATCGATCAGATTCTGGCGAATCTGTGTGTCAATGCCCGGGACGCCATTGAGAAAAACGGTACCGTCACCATTGAAACCGATATAATCCATGTTCACGAGGCGGCATGCGTTGCAAAACACCCCTGTTCGATACCGGGGGAGTATGTCCGGCTTACGGTTACCGATAATGGGGAGGGGATTGAGAAAAAGCATCTTCCTCATATAATCGAGCCCTTTTTTACAACGAAGGAGGTGGGGAAAGGGACGGGTATGGGACTTGCAACGGTCTATGGTATCGTGAAGCAGAGCCAAGGTTATATCGATGTGCAGAGTAAAAAGGGCAAGGGAACCAGTGTGAGAATTTATTTTCCTTTACAGAGATATAATTCTGGTGCAGAGAGAAGTGAGCAACAGGAACAGGTATTGTCTAGCAGTCTGTCGGACTTAAACGGCACGGAATGAAGATAAAAGAAGCGATCAAGTCTATTTATAATAACAAGATATAGCGTATATTGACAGCATAACACTCAGTCAATTACTTCACAAAAAAGCAATGCAT
>CAIVCU010000415.1 GCA_903904495.1 uncultured Chlorobiaceae bacterium | reverse complement strand
GAAGCTGATGAGATTATCGAGTTTGTTGACAGTGAAAACAAACAGAGGGTGCAGCAGATTATTGATCAGCACGATGAAAACATCATGCTCTACACCACTCAGAAGGTTATCAAGCGTCCGCACGACACTGTTGTAAGAGATGTCATAAACAATTATCGTGATGTTGCCGGTGACATGGATGTCATCATGTATGTTTATGTTGTCGATGAAGAGCATATTCTTCAGGGAGTTGTAGATTTAAGAGAGCTTATCGCCGCTGAACCGGAGCAGACACTCAGTGAGATTATGACAGACAGTGTCATTACCCTCAACCCGGATGAAACCCTGCAGGATGCGGTTGACATGTTTTCCCGTTACTCCTTCAGGGCCATACCGATAACTGATGAAAATGATTACCTGCTTGGAGTTGTCTCTTTCCATGATATCAAGGGAGTTAAGCCCCGGCTGGATTAAATGCACGGGAGTACAGTGTAGGTCATATTCTTTCAAAACCTCATATAGGTCAGCAGGATATAGTGCTGTTCTATAACGATTGAACCACGGAAATTAAGGATCTTTCACCGGATATGGCCGATATTTCGCGACATAAACAGCAGCAGCAGTACACCGACCAGGAGCTGGTTACCCAGACGCTGGCAAATAAACAGGCGTTTGCTGCAATTGTGCGTCGCTATGAAGCACCTCTTTTACGATATATAACCCGCCTTGGATGTCGCGATACCAGCACAGCACAGGATTTGCTGCAGGAGATCTTCATCAAAACCTACATCCATCTTAATGATTACGATCATTCGCTTCAGTTTTCGTCGTGGATCTACAGAATAGCGCACAATGAAATAATCAGCTCCTTTCGAAAGGAAAAACATGGCCCGACTGTATTAGAGAGAGAGGCTGATTTTTTCCTGTTTGATAAAGTGGTAGATGAATTAGAGTTGACAGATCAGGAAGGACAAAAGCATACGGCATTAGAAATACAGGCAGCTGTAGACCGGCTTGATCCCAAAAGTCGAGAAATAATTGTTTTGAAATTCTTTGAAGAAAAGCACTATGACGAGATATCAGATATTTTACAGATACCTGAAGGGACCGTGGCCACAATGATCAGTCGTGCTAAGAAAAAGATAAAAAGTTATTTAGAAGAGAGTTAGATATCATGATTATGCTCAAGGACAGATCAAAATCCATATTGGAGGAAATCGAAAAAAGAAAGGTGGTACCGATCCCGCGATGGCACTTTGTTCTCCAGCGCTTCGGTTTTTGGCTGCTTGCGGCAATATCAGTCTTAACCGGCAGTATTGCAATGGCAACAGCTATTTATGTTTTCATTGATAACGATTTCATTGAAGATCATGAATACATCCACCTTTTTTTAGCTGAACGCCCGTTAATAGCGGAGATTGTAGCAAGCATTCCCTATATATGGCTGGCAACTCTTGCACTTTTTACCCTTGTTGCCTATTTCGGATTTCGGCATACCAAAACAGGTTACCGTTATGCTACAACGAAGGTTATTGCCGGAGCCCTTCTGGCAAGTCTCCTGCTCAGTGTCGGATTGAACACGATTGATGTCGGCAAGTACATCCACAGGTATCTTATTGAAAATGTCCATGTCTATACCAAGCTGGTATACGCCAATGAACATCGTTGGACGCATGCAGAAAAAGGCTTGCTCGGTGGTAAAATTATTCAGTACCAGAAAGATAAAAATCGCCTGATTTTAAAAGATTTTAACAAAAATATCTGGCAGATTGATATCAGCAATACAGAGGTACGGCCCGGCACTCGTCTTGTTCCTGGAAAACAAGTGAAAATCACAGGTGTTGTCGTTGCGGCACAAACCTTTAAGGCATATACCATACAGGGCTGGTCAAAGCGGTATCATCGTAAGCGCCCCGTTTCAGTGTCGAAAATTGCACCAATAAAGGCGGTTAAGGATACGTTAGTCCCGTAAGCCGATCTGATATAGGCGGTCACTGTCAGGAGCTCTTTATCAACAAGTTTAAAATACCTGCTGTAATTTTTGCAGTTGCCCCGGTTCTCTCTTTAACAAATGCTTCGGCGATTTTTCCTCTCCTGTTTTTTTCAGCTCTGTCAGTCATCAGCACTTTCAGTGTAGCTGAAAGAGTTTCCTGATCATGAATGACTGTAGCTCCGCCTGCAGCAACAAGAGCTTCTGCCTCAGGAGAGTTGTGATAGCGGGGGCCGAACATCACAGGAATGCCGTAGACCGCTGGTTCAAGCGTGTTATGGACATTGACGCCGAATCCGCCCCCGACAAAAGCCATCGATGCAATTGAATAAAGCTCCACAAGATAGCCAGTCTGGTCAATGACGAGAACTTCCCGTTCAGGGTTGAATGTTTCGTTTATAGCTGAAACCTTCACCAACTCCAGAGAGCGGCTCTGAAGATCATGGTAGAGGCGTTCCATATTATCAGTGTCTACCTGATGCGGCACGAGAATAAGAAAAGGGCGTTCATCCAGCTCCTGCCATGCAGCAAGGAGCAGGGCACTGTCCTTATCCCAGATGCTGCCGGCAACCAGTACTGTTTTGTTTTCAAAGAATGGTTTGAGATGATCAACCCTTCCGGGGTTTTTACTGCGCGTTAAGACCTGGTCAAACCGGGGGTCGCCCGCGGTTTCCGTCTGCCGGCACATGAATATCTCTCTGAATGCTGTGGTATCCTTTGCTGATACGGTATAGATTTTATCGAACAGGTGAAAAATGCTTCCATAAAAGCCTTTTACTACCGGTTTGAAATATGCAGAATTCTGTTGCAGTACCGCGGCCGCGAGGATCAGTTTTGTGCCATATTTTTTAGCTTCCAGAAGATGGTTCGGCCAGAAGTCATAGCGCATCAGAAGCAGGACATCAGGTTTGAGCAATGTGACCAGTTTTTTAGCATTTGCATGCGTGTCAATCGGCAGATAAAATACTGCAGCAGCATCAGGGAAGTTTTTTCTTGCGTTGTATCCTGAATTAGAAAGAAAAGAGATAAAAACGATAATGTCCGGCCGTTTCTCTTTAAGCGCTGCAATGATGGGACGTGCCTGCTCGAATTCTCCGACAGATGCTGAGTGTATCCATATCCTGAAAGCGGAATCGGGCAGATGAGTGATTATTTTTTCCAGTTCATTGAACACCTCCTTGCGGACCTTGATAAACGTTCGAAGTTTAGGAAAAAGTGGACTGAAAATTCTTGCTGCACCAGGAAATAACGGGGAAACAAGGGTATAGAAGAAGAGAGAGAAACTATGCATCACGAAATTTTTCATGCTCATTACATCACTGAATAGCATAAAGGTAATAAAAAAGTCACTTGCCATCCCTCGTCCACGCACATCTGGATTTAAAAAACAGAATAAAAAATATCGAAGCATCATCCCTCTGGTCACCTACGACCTGAGCGCCACTCCTTTTGTCATCCCGACTTTCATGAGGGTTCTATATTCCTCTACTCATAATAAATTCGTCTTTAATAAAAAAAAATCGTACTATGCTGACGTTTTTAATGCGTGG
>CAIVCU010000414.1 GCA_903904495.1 uncultured Chlorobiaceae bacterium | reverse complement strand
TCCCGGTCATTCCAAGCATTTCCCACATTGTAGTGGAGTACTATCGAAGTGGGAAAAAGCAGGGCGAACGATGGCTTGTAGCGTAAATTTATTCCACACGCTGCAATATCGTTACCGGGAAGGTCATTTTCTTTCAGTCCTATAAATCGTTGGCTGTAACTTGTTCCGGGTCCTCCAAGGAAAAATTTTTCTGAAAGAGGCACACTGATACTGCTCAGTCCGAATAGTCCGGAAAGCTGCAGTGTTACCTGGTTTCCCAGCTGGATATTTTCTTCGTGGATGCCTGAAATCTGCCAGAAAACATCATGGACTCTGAACGATTCTGCAGAATTTGAGTATCTGAAATTTGTATAGTTGCCGGAAGTGGGAATCAGAGGGTCATTTCTTGAATCAAGGGTAAACTGCGTGCCGATTGAGAGAATATTTTTATTCGCTGTTGTCAATGCTCCTCCATTTCCCTGTTCGGCATAGGAGAGTGCGTTCTGGTAGGTCATATCAACAACAAATTTTCCGTTTTTATTGATTCTTGTTCCAAACCCGGAGCTTATTCCGTATTTCTCGATTCCATAGGTGCTGGTTTCATTTGCATGTGAGTCGAACAGTGCTTTTGAAAAGGGGATGACGCGATTATCAAAGAGATGCTCGTCATAAAAAATACGGGATGACATCGTAAAGTGAGACGACCCTATACGTGGAATATTAAACTCAATGTTTACCAGATTGTTTCTTTTCCCCTCTTTAACCCATCCTCCGATTGAGCTGGTTGTTCCCCAGAGACTTTCGTTTCTGAAATCAAGGAGAAACTGGGCATTGTTTGTTTCATCATATCGCAATCCGAGTCTGAGTACTGAGGGGGGCTTTTCTTCAAGCGAAAACCTGAGCAGGGTATTCCTTCCGGTATTGTATGATGCTGGTGATTCTGCGGAGAGTGAAACGCAATTGAATGCACCCGTATCGTAAAGATTATCAATAGACTCTTCAGCCTTTTTGTAGCTCAGTGCCTGTGTCGTATCAATTTTTATTTCCCGCTGTATCGAAGTGATTCCCGTAATGTTTTTGTTCCGTTGAAACTCGATGCCATCCGGCTTTCCGGAAGAGAGCTTAACGTGTAGAGTACTGCCTCTGAATGAGGTGCTTTCGATAGTGACAAGAGAGAATCCTTTGCTCCGATATGTATTGATCAGTGCTTCCAGAGCCATGGTTCCCGCTTTGTTGGTATAGAGTTTTCCGGTTACAGGTTTGAAACATGATACTATTTCCTCTGAAGTAAGAGCATCGATTGGTCCTCCCGTGACGACTGTTTTCTCTATTCTGGGAAGCGGATCGAGGTGAAATACTGCTTTTTTGCTACTGTTGTCCAGTTCAGCATAACCTCTGGTGAAAAGATCTGTTGCAAGTAGGTCGTGCAGGGTTTTCACCGGTTCGGAAGCATGACGTACAATATCGGAACCAATAAGGTACTGCTCTCTGAACTCCGGACTTTCTTCCGGAAACAGGATTGTTTTTGTATATCGTCCGATAGCGGCACTGCGGGAACTCTCTTTTTCTATGCTCTGTTTTATGGTGTCCGCGAGTTCTTTTCCCTTGGTATAACCCGCCTCAATAAGAGAGGTGATATCAGAAAAATCGGTAGCCTTATGGTTATCAAGATCAGGGGTAATGATCATATCTGCCTTTGCAAGCTGTGCAGGATACTGCAATTTTGTCAGAATTGTCATGGTCTGATCGGCAGCTTTCCATGGCAGATCAAGCTCAACACCAGTTTTGTACATGCTGCCGTGGGTATCAACGGCAATTTTATAGCGTGCGTAGAAGGTATCAAGTTCATCGACAGGCAGATTTGCAACAAGGCCGCCATCAACAAGCTCATATCCGTCACGTAGTACTGGGTCAAAAAGAATCGGCAGGGTACTGCTCGCCCGCATTGCCTCAGACAGGGAGCCGG
>CAIVCU010000413.1 GCA_903904495.1 uncultured Chlorobiaceae bacterium | reverse complement strand
CTGTTGATGATGGTGAATGGAGCAGAATGATTTTTTCAATAATGCCGGTTGTTGATCGGCCTTCCAGCAAAGGCACCGTGAGCACAGAACCCCCATGTTCAAGGACCGTCTTTGCGCCGGCAATCTGCTCTATTGCCCAGTCCGCCCCCTTCACAAGAATGTCCGGAAGCAGGATGCCTATCAGCTCTTCAGGAGTATCTTCGTTAAAAAGGGTGACACCATCGACAAACTGCAACGCCGAGAGTACCACCGCACGATCCATTTCACTGCAGATCGGCCGGTCCGGCCCTTTCAGCCGGCGAACAGAAGCATCACTGTTCAGGCCGATAATAAGCACATCACCCAGGGCTCTTGCTGCTGCAAGATACTCCACGTGTCCTGCATGAAGAATATCGAAACAGCCGTTTGAAAACACAACTTTTTTCCCCGAAGCCTGCCATGTGCGGACTTTTTCGAGCGCCTCTTCTCGGTTCAACAGTTTGTTGAAATCAGCCATGTGTCATTGCCTTATAATTACCTTATTGAATGGGATTTGCTGTCAGCAGGATAAAAAATATATTTCAGATACTTTTTTCAATTTAGCGTATACTCCTCGATTGTCCGCATGGTAAAATAGAGACGATTACTATGAAACGCAGATGGGAAGATGACGATAATATTGCAGACAAGGCACTCTACGGCCTCATTAAAATGCTCGGTATACTGGTACGAAGCATAAGTCGCAAACACTCAACAGCAATAGCTCATCTCATTGGGGATTTTGTCTATAACATTCCTAAAACGAGGAGGCAGCTTGTTGAGGAGAATCTGGCGCTCACCTTTCCTGACAAAACACAATCTGACATCGATGCTATAGCACGGCAGATATACCGCAACCAGGCCGAAAATATGATAGAGGTGCTCCGTCTTCCCATGATCAAAACAGCTGAAGATGCAGCCCGATTGCTGGAGGTCGATGCCACTGCTATCATTGCCAGAACCCTTGACCAGAAAAAAGGAGGAGTACTCGTCTCTGCTCACTTCGGTAACTGGGAACTACTCGCTTATTGCAGTGGATTATTGGTTCTCCCTTTAACTATCGTGGTAAAGCAACTGAAAAATCGAGCCATCGACCAGCAGATCAACGCATGGCGAACAATGCGTGGCAACAAAATTATCTATGATTGGAAAGCTTTGCGTGAGGGGCTTAGAATCCTCAAAAATGGCGAATTGTTAACGGTTCTTGGCGATCAGTCCGATTCAAGCGGCTCTTTTTTTACTGAATTTCTTGGACGCCGGACGACCGTCTTTCTTGGTCCTGCCTATCTTGCCCTTAAAGCGGAAGTTCCGCTCTTTGTCGCCATGTGCCGTCCTTCAGGCAGCGGACACTATACAGTTGATATAGAAGAAATCAACATGACAGGACTTGGTAGAACCAAAACTGATGCCGAAGAACTGGCCCGTCGCTACACCAAAACCATTGAACGTTACATCTATCGCTACCCGGAAGAGTGGCTCTGGCTCCATAACCGTTGGAAAAGAAAAGAGTCACTTGATCCGTAAGGGTTTTAGTGAGGAAGTGCTCACTTTGTATGTTAAAAGCATTTTTTTTACGAAAAAAGACGATTGGGGTGCAATCTATTTATGCAGGGAAGATTCGATTTCATTAAGTCGTTTCAATATGATATTTCCCATCAACGTATATCCTTTCGTTCCAATATGTGTGTTGTTTGGCAAGTAAAGATCTTGTGTAGTACTCGATGCTAAAATCATTGGGTCTCGAAGGTTAGCTTGTGTTATTTCCTGTTCATCAAGTTCTTTCCAGACATCTGGAGGATATTGATGAAAGGGCGGATTTATTATATACTTATAATAAGTAGTTAGCTTGTCGGGCACTACGACCATTATGAAAGTAATACCTTTACCTCGAGCTAATGATTCAATATGCTTTATGTTTCGCACAGCTTTGTGTATTCCATTAGCGGTCCAATTTTTTTTTGCATCATCATCTTTGTAATAGATTAGTAAATTCGGTTTTCTGTTTGAAAAAAGATCATTACGGTTCAATGGGGTAATAAACGCATCTCCGCTTTCCGTAGTTGTTTCGAATTTTCTAAAAGAGTTGATTGTTGCTCTAACGGCATAGTTTGGATCAGGCATATCAATCTTTATATTAAAATCCTTAGTTATTGCTGTTGTATGTTTATCTGCATTGACAGGTATTTGTCTCATGCTTTGGCTAAAAAATTGTTGAGATACGAATCTTTCCAAAAAATTGCGTTCAACAGTCTCAACTATGATATACTTTACTGTTGGATAAGTTTTATTTACAGTTTCAATCCAACTTTCGAGACAAGTAAAAGGATTGTCGAGTCCTGACCATTGGAAAGTCAATATTTTGAATCCGCTTTTATCCATAATTACAGACTGCCAGAGATTCCCATCGGAAAATGAGTCGCCAAGCACAATTACTGTCGGTTTCGTTTCAACTGGTGTATCCTTTATGGCGATTTGAGGCTGTTTTGCCGTGTACTCGAAATCCCGCTCCGAAAATTCACCAAGCCTTGTCAGATCGCCAGATAATGGCTGAAGAAAAACTCCGAGATACCAAAAAGCAGAAAGGATCAGAAGAGCCGTTGATAGATAATATTTTATGAATGACATCGGCTAGAATTGGAAGTATAAAAACTGACTGTTTTTTTTGAAATAAAGAATAGAGACTGCGAAAATAATGCCGGTAATAATGCCAAGAGTCCTGCTTGGTTTCCAGGAGAATCGAGGGTTAACACCACTACTAATAACATTGTCCCATGCTGGTGAATATTCGTTGAGCCACTGTTGAGTATTGGGCATGCCCCAAATAATGAACAACCCGAAAAAAAGCCAACTCAGGGTAGGGATACTGGCAATGTCAGACAGTGAGTTCGGGGAAGGGAAGCCATGAAGGCCGAGCATTCCATACCATATGTTTTTGGCAGCAGACATGCTTGTGGCTCGAAATGGCACCCAGGCAATCATAACAGCTATGAAAGTAATCACAACACCTATTGCATGGGTGAACTGATTT
>CAIVCU010000412.1 GCA_903904495.1 uncultured Chlorobiaceae bacterium | reverse complement strand
GTACCATCGGATCAAGCTGCAGTTCTTTTGCCCGATCCATAGTAACAGCAACGCAAAGGAGTCCTCGAGCCTCCTTGGTGATGAAGTTTACCATCTCGGTGGTCACACGGTCTGCAGCACCAATAAAATCGCCCTCGTCCTCCCGGTCTTCATCATCAATAACAATAACAAGCTTACCCTGCCGGATATCTTCAACGGCAGCGTCAATCGTATCGAAATACTTTTTATCCATACCCCTTATTACCCCTTTTTTCAAAACAGATAGTACCTAAAGACAGTGTAATGTAAAAAAATTCCTGTTCCATTTTCAGAGCCCAAAAAAAGAAGAATAGAGAGCGGCAAACGGCAACTTTGAGAAGCATGAGCATTTTTGTATAATGCACCGGTTTTTAATAAAGAGGTGATTTGTTACCTTAATACAGCTATATCCTGAAGCTTCTTAAAACTATCGAGACTGCATGACCATCCAAGCTTCCGACCTGACACAGGAGATTATTGACCTTTCAAGGAAATTCCCGAAAGAGAGGCTGCTACAAGCCAAACAGAACGGGTTTTCCGATTTTCAGCTTGCTAATATTTTCAATACAGCAGAACCATCCATCAGAGCGCTCAGAAAACATTACGGTATTGAATCTGTCTTCAAAACCGTTGACACCTGCGCTGCGGAATTCGATGCAAAAACGCCCTACCATTACTCGACATACGAAGAGGAAAATGAATCTATTTCGTCCGATCTGAAAAAAGTCATTATTCTCGGTGGAGGCCCGAACAGAATAGGTCAGGGCATCGAGTTTGACTATTGTTGTGTCCAGGCTGTGTTTGCTCTCAAAGAAGCAGGTTATGAAACCATCATGGTCAACTGTAACCCTGAAACTGTTTCAACTGACTACGACATAGCCGACAAGCTCTATTTTGAGCCGCTCACGTTTGAGGATACCATTCGGATCATAGAACACGAAAAACCTCTCGGTGTTATTGTAAGCTTTGGTGGACAGACACCACTGAAGCTCTCAGCAAAACTACATGAAGCCGGTGTAACCATTCTCGGCACCTCGTCAAAAGGCATCGACATGGCTGAAGACCGTAAAAAATTCGGCGCACTGCTTGAAGAGCTGAATATTCCCCATCCTGAGTACGGAACGGCAATCAGCTTTGAAGAGGCCAAGACCATCACAAAAAGAATCGGGTATCCAGCACTGGTTCGCCCAAGCTATGTCCTTGGAGGACGGGCAATGAAAATCGTCTACAATGACGATTCACTCAAAGAGTATGTCGATCAGGCACTTTTCATTACCGAAAAATATCCACTGCTGATCGACCGCTTTCTGGAAACAGCTGTGGAATTCGACATTGATGCCATTGCCGATGCAACTGACTGCGTTATAAGCGGCATCATGCAGCACGTTGAGGCTGCAGGAATACACAGTGGAGATTCCACCTCGATTCTTCCCTATCACAACATCAGTCCGAAGGTTATTGCCACAATGAAGGCCTATACCCGTACCTTGGCGGCAAACCTGAAGGTTGTTGGACTGATGAACATACAGTATGCCGTGCAGAACGAGAGTGTCTATGTTATTGAAGTCAACCCAAGAGCCAGCAGGACTGTGCCTTTTGTCGGCAAGGCAACCGCAATACCTGTTGTAAAGATTGCAACACGGGTCATGCTTGGTGAAAAACTTAGTGACCTGCGTAAAGAGTACGACCTGAAAGATTGCGATGAACTCGGCATGAAGCACATGGCCATCAAGGAGCCAGTCTTTCCATTCTCCAAGTTTGTAAAATCAGGTGTCTACCTCGGCCCTGAAATGCGCTCAACCGGTGAAGCAATGAGCCTTGCCGATGAGTTCCCTGAGGCTTTTGCCAAGGCTTATCAGGCAGCAAGCATGCAGCTCCCGCTTTCCGGATCGGTTTTCATCAGTGTAAACGATCAGGATAAAAACCCGCGGATACTTGCCATTGCAAAAGCACTCTACCGCATGGACTTTGATTTAATAGCCACAGCTGGCACTCACCAGTTTCTTATAGACAACGGCATTGAGTGCAAAAAAGTCTACAAGGTGGGTGAGGAAGGTCGACCGAACATCTTCGATATTATCAAGCACGGTAAGATCAACTTTGTCATTAACACCCCAAGAGGTGAAAAAGCTCTGCACGACGAAGAGGCAATTGGCGCGGCATCGGTATTGAGCAATGTGCCTTTTGTAACCACCATCGAAGCGGCAGAAGCATCAGTTCAGGCTATAGATTGTATCCGCCACCAGGAGTTCGGTGTTAAAAGTCTGCAGGAATACGCTTCTTACCGCAACAAATAACGCTATGCTGAAGCCCTCTCCAAGGAAAGAAGGGCTTCAAGAAAGTATCGGGCATCTTCATAAATCAATGGATCAGAAGTTGCGCGGGGGCCCGCAATATTGAGTATTGCAATTGAGTGCTCCTGTATCCACTGATAAGCAGATTGCGGAGAGGTCATAGCATCAAGCCTGGCCAAAAAATACCGCTGACCACTCTGTATGGCGCAATCACAGGTATATCGGGATCCGCCTCTCAAACGATGACGAACAAGAATAAGGGTGCCATCAGAGTCCCGGACATTCCATGCTGTTCTCTGACGGTAACCGGCACGTGGTGTTTCCTGTAGATTGTAACGCTCCGGAATCCGGCCATCTTCCGCCCTTCTCCCTTTAGGACACCATCCGCCATGATCAATACCACTGACTATTGCAACATCAAGTGCCGCTCGATCAACACCGGTCTGACCACCCGAAACAATTTTTTTAAGCATATAATCTCACCTCAAGAGGTCAATTTCAGAGACAAGAAAAAAACAACCTGAGTAAAAGATAACTGAGTATATTTCAAGTCAAGAAATTATCATCTTGTAATTTCTCTTTCAACTTGAAGAGAAAAACAACAGCCACATTAAATGTATTGGCCATGCCTGCAACACTGCAAAAACATCTTGACGAGTCAATAAAGCTTGAACTGAACCTTGCTAAACTCTATACCATTTTTCATGACAGTTTTTTTGAGGATGAGGATTTCTGGTGGGAACTGGCTATGGAGGAACAAGGACACGCATCACTGCTTCAACAGGAGAAAAAACAACCACAGCCACTGGAATTTTTTCCAGAAAACCTGTTATCAACAGACCTGCAATCCCTCATCGACACCAATGCAAAAATTGCTGCCCTGATCATTAAATATTCGGATACTCCGCCTTCAAAAACAGAGGCCTTGCAAATCGCGCTCGATCTTGAACTGGCTGCAGGTGAATCCCATTTTCAGCAGTTTCTTGACAGTCCAACCAATTCTCTGTCCTCGACTATTTTTAAACAGCTCAATCAGGAAGACTGCGATCATGCCGAAAGAATCCGCAGCTACATGAAAGAAAACAGATAGATTAAGAGAAACTAATACAACACTCTCCTCGTTGATTGATGAATAAGTTGCCTTACAATAAACTCAATCTGCAGGAGAAGGTCCCATGCTCAGCAAAACGCTTCAGAACGCATTCAACGATCAGATCAATCATGAGCTGTCATCGTCTTATCTCTACCTTTCTATGGCGGCATACGCCGAATCACTGAACCTTCCGGGTTTTGCAAACTGGCTGAAAATCCAGACCAAAGAGGAATCTGGTCACGCGATGAAACTCTATAAATTTGTCAACGAACGGGGCGGGCGAGTGGAGCTTCAGAAAATTGAGCAACCTCCTTTGGAATTCAAGTCACCAACGGCGCTTTTCGAAGAAGTCCTCAAACATGAACGAAAAATAACCGTGCTCATCAACAAACTCTATGAGGTAGCGCTGAAAGAGAAAGACTATGCGGCACAAGTGCTGTTACATGAGTTTATCACTGAACAGGTTGAGGAAGAGGCCTCAGCCTCAGCTATCCTAGAAACCCTGAAAATGGCCGGAGAAAAGGGACATGCATTGATTATGATGGATCGTCAGCTCGCACGGAGAGGCCAGAATTAGAAGAGCAACAGGAATGAAGATGCCTATTGACACTATGGCTGCTTTTTTACGATGCAGCCATAGTGCATGATTATTTTACTGGAAGCGTAATAAATTTCTGTGTGCAACTCCCCATTCCGTCGATTACCATTTCACTGTAACACAGTGGATTGTAGCGAAAACTTCCCCCATTGATGAAGGTTATATCCTGAACCTCATAGGATTGAAATCGATGAAAGTGACCATGCAGCACGAGTTTTGCATGTATAATCTTCATGGTTCCAAGAAATTCCTGCCGGTTTTTCAACTCCATGGTCCAGTCGAATGCCTGGTCAATCGGAGAATCGGTACCGTACACTTTGTAGGCATGATGGCAAAGACCTATAACAAAACAATCGGCCAGAGAGGTCAGAACACTTTCAACGCTGAGAGCACGCAGCTGCCCGGTGCTGATATAACCTCTGGCACCAAGCGGATTATCTGCAGGGTACCATGGATAAACCGAGTTGAGGGCTGCAAGAGCAATCCTGACGGATGAATAGTTTATAATCTTGAGAAATGGAAATGCTTTATCCCCGCCCTCTTCACCGGTAATCAGCTCTTGAAAAAAAGCACAAAACTCCAGGACCCTGCGATCAAAAGCCTTTTTTCTTAACCGTGGAAGAGGATTCAGCGCGTTATAAAAACGCATCTCCTCTTCAAGATGAATCAGATCATGATTTCCTGGAATAACGGTGGTTTTGTCCCAGTGAAAGAGTCCGTGACTCTCCAGTTTTTCCCTGATAATCTTCCAGTCCCCAGGATTGGCACTGTTACTGAGATCACCAGAAATAACAAGATGATCATACCCGCAGGTGTTGAAATGATCGAACAAACGAGAAAGGCTATCAAGCTGACGCCGATCCTGAACTCCGGAAATATGAAGATCTGAAATGTGCGCTATTTTTACTGACTCTGTAATCAATTATATAGAGACTTGCGGTTTTCAATTCTAAAACAGTAAATTGGCCAATACTTTTATTCACTGGCACTGAATATTATTAGACATGAAAATGATGACTCAATTAGCCAAGATACAACCTTTCATCAACCTGTTGCAGTAAAGCAATCAATATCACTTTTCCGTTATGCAAAATAAAATAACTTCCCTTAAAGCACTTACAAGAAATCTTTGGTGGTCATGGGACACGGAGGCAAAACAAATTTTTGAAGAACTCTCACTGCTTCTTTGGGAAAGAAATAATCATAATCCGGTTGAACTGTTACGTCATATATCAAATGATGAACTGGTAGCCCGCTGTACCGGTGAATTCGGCGATAAAATCGATCGCGTCTATGCACGGTTTACAGCCTACATGAACGACAAGAAT
>CAIVCU010000411.1 GCA_903904495.1 uncultured Chlorobiaceae bacterium | reverse complement strand
GATATGGCGGTGATGAAATTCGGAGGGACCTCAGTAGGAACAGCCAAAGCGATACAACAGGCTATTTCTATTGTGGCAAGGGAAAAGGAGAACGCGGTGCCGCTTGTGGTGCTTAGTGCATGCAGTGGAATTACCAATAAGCTGGTTCGTATTGCCGATGCCGCCGGGCTCAGCCATCTTGATGAGGCTACGGCTCTTGCCGCGGAAGTGAGGAGGCATCATGTCGATCTGGTTGATGAGCTGATCAAAAGTGATGCATTGAAAAAGGAAGTTTCAGCCAGGATTGAGCTTCTCGGCGGACGTATTGAAATGCTGATAAAAGGTGTTGATATTGTTGGAGAGTTGACTGAGCGCTCAAGGGATATGTTCTGCTCGTTTGGTGAGCTGCTGTCCACAACAGTGTTTGCAGCTGCAATGAAGGATCAGGGGTATAAGGTCGAATGGATTGATGTTCGAACGGTCATGATTACCGATGATAATTTCGGGTTTGCCCGTCCGCTTAACGACCAGTGCGAAGAGAATGTCAAGAGGATTATAAGCCCGCTGCTCCAACAGGGAACTGTTGTTGTTACCCAAGGGTATATCGGAGCAACCAGAGATGGGCGGACGACGACCCTTGGTAGAGGCGGATCAGACTTTTCGGCTGCTCTGCTCGGTGCTTGGCTCAACGATAATGCGATCCAGATATGGACTGACGTTGATGGTGTTATGACTTGTGACCCACGGCTGGTGCCCGAAGCGAGGAGCATCAGAGTGATGACTTTTTCGGAGGCTGCTGAGCTTGCCTATCTCGGTGCCAAGGTACTGCATCCCGATACTATTGCGCCTGCAGTGCAGAAAAATATTCCTGTCTATGTTTTAAATTCAGTGCATCCTGACGCCAAAGGCACCATCATTACCAATGATCCTGAGAGGCTCTCGGGAATGAGTTATGATGGTCTTGTCAAGTCGATAGCCGTCAAGAAGGGACAGTGCCTTATCAATGTCCGCTCAAATCGCATGTTTGGCCGGCATGGGTTTATGAATGAATTGTTCGATATTTTTGCCCGGTACAGTGTATCAGTCGAGATGATTTCGACCAGTGAGGTGTCAGTGTCACTGACCGTTGACGAAAAAAGTTTCAGCGATGAACTCATTCAGGGTCTGAAGAGCTTTGGTGAGGTTGATATAGAGCATGGTGTCGCGACAATAAGCGTTGTGGGCGATAATCTTCGTATGTCGAAAGGTGTTGCCGGCAGGATTTTCAGTGCATTGAAGGATGTTAATCTCAGGATGATCTCTCAGGGGGCATCGGAAATAAATGTCGGGTTTGTTGTTGAAGAGCCCGAGGTTGTTACGGCGGTCAATAATCTGCACAGGGAGTTTTTCTCCGGCCCGCAGAACAAGGGTATTTTTGAAATACCGGCAGGTAGCCGGTAAATATATAAAGAGTTTAAAATATAAACAGCAAGAGGTGCCGAACACATGGATTATAAAAAAGCCGGAGTTGATATCGGTGCGGGTGAAGAGTTTGTCCGCATGATCAAACCTCAGGTTCGCAAAACATTTACGCCAGGGGTCATTACTGATATCGGGGCTTTTGGAGGATTTTTTCAGCCTGACTTTTTACAGTATAAAAAGCCGGTGCTGGTCAGCAGCATTGACGGTGTGGGTACAAAACTCAAGATTGCCATTGAGCTCGGTATCTATGACACCGTAGGCTCGTGTCTTGTCAATCATTGCACGAATGATATTCTTGTCTGCGGTGCAAAACCGCTCTTTTTTCTCGATTACTATGCCTGCGGAAAGCTTACACCTGCAAATGCCGCAGCAGTAGTTACCGGTATGGTGAAAGCCTGTCAGGAAAACGGGTGTGCACTTATCGGTGGTGAGACGGCGGAGATGCCGGGCCTGTATCATGAAAAGGATTTCGATCTTGCAGGTTCTATTGTCGGAGTTGTCGATCATGATAAAATCATCAATGGGTCATCAATCAGGGCGGATGATGTACTTATCGGGCTTCCTTCGACAGGTCTCCACACTAACGGATATTCGCTGGCAAGGAAAGTATTTGATGGCAGGATGCACCAGAATTTTTCAGGCCTTGAGGGATCGGTTGGTGAAGAGCTCCTGAAAGTCCATCGCTCTTATCTTTCCCTGATTGAGCCATTCTTTGGTTCGGCAGATATCAGAGGCCTTTCGCACATTACCGGTGGCGGCCTGATGGGCAATACCATGCGCATCATACCTGAAGGATTGAGGCTTGAAGTGGACTGGAAGGCTTGGCCTGAGCCGGTGATTTTTGACATTATCCGCAGAGAAGGTCAGGTACCTGAAGATGACATGCGCAGGACGTTCAACCTCGGCATCGGACTTGTGATGATTGTTGAAAAAAATGCAGTTAACAGAGTTATGTCCAGTTTGAAATCACAGCAGGAAAATGCTTACATTATAGGGCAGGTAAACGAAATTTGATACTCATTTCTTTTTTTTTGAAATAAAGTAATAATCAGAACGGTTTATGCTGACTTTACTGGCCATTTTAGCGGTGAGTTACATCATCGGTTCAGTTCCTACCAGCCTGATGGCGGGGAGAATGCTCAAAGGGATTGATATCCGGAACTTCGGCAGCGGGAATGCGGGCGGTACCAATGCGTTCAGGGTACTTGGCTGGAAGCCGGGCCTGCTTGTAACGCTTATTGATATTTTCAAGGGCGTTATTGCGGCTGTAGCTGTAGTTGCTTTTTTCAAAAACCACCCGATCGGGGCTTTTCCTGATATGAATGAGGTTGCCTTGAGGCTTCTTGCCGGAATGAGCGCTGTAATCGGTCATGTCTTTACTCTTTTTGCCGGTTTCAAAGGAGGAAAGGGAGTCAGTACGGCTGCCGGTATGCTGATCGGGATCGCTCCGGTAAGTATGTTGATGGTTGTGGGTATTTTTCTGCTTACGGTATACATGTCCCGTCATGTTTCTGTGGCTTCCATGCTAGCTGCAGTTGCCTTCCCTCTGATTATTGCCATTCGCAAGTATTTTTTCGAGCTTGGCAGCGGTCTTGATTATTACATAAAGCTTTTTGGCTCCCCTGTCTTTTTTCATGACAGTCTTGACTATCATCTCATGATTTTCGGGCTTGTTGTTGCACTGGCCATTTTCTACACTCACCGGGCCAATATCAGAAGACTGCTTTCCGGAACCGAAAGCCGTGTGACGTTCGGTAAGCATTCTTGATGACCTGACAGTTGATGAATATAGCTGTACT
>CAIVCU010000410.1 GCA_903904495.1 uncultured Chlorobiaceae bacterium | reverse complement strand
TATGTCGGTAACGCTTTTTTTCTTATTATTTAACAATATGCCATCCTTTATACTTTCAATAAATTAACTACCATAGCATTTTGGAGCAGAACACCTATAATCAATGCCCTGTCTGTGGCTATCCCCTCACTATGGACAGTGCGGTATGCCCGAGATGCGGAAATGATATTCTTGAAGATATATCCTTACTTGACCAGCAATCGCAAGAGCTGCATCATCAAAGCTTAGAAGAAAAAAAAGCCGCGTGGTATACCCACTGCCTTACTGAAAAGCTTAATTTCGGCACACCCCCTCCGGCAGATATTGCAACGGAAAGCTGCAATCATGAACATGCACGAAAGATCCCATCCCGCACAGATGAAATAGAATACCTTCGCACCATTACTAAAGAGGAGTTCCTGCGAGAGAGCTCAGCACGAAAAAAATGGTGGAATTCCATGACTTCTGACTGGAAAGATATCGTTAAAACAACACTGAAGATTGTTCGTGAACCATCCGATCAGGAGCTGCTCGACTTTCTTGAGACTACGCATCTTCGTTGTGATAACCGGAGAATTCATAATCTTTTACCTGTCAGACTCCTTGAAAAGCTTCAGCAGCTCCGTTGCGATGAATCTCCTGTCGATAATCTTGAGCCTCTCAGGCATCTGGAGAAGCTGCAACGTTTTTATGCTTTCGACTGCGATTTTTCATCCATTGAACCTCTTCGAAATCTTAAAAAGCTGAAACTTCTCTGGATATCAAGCACTCAAGTCCGTTCACTTGAGCCGGTTCGCAATCTTCTCAATCTTGAGGAGCTTTATTGTTCCGAAACGCTGATCAATGATCTTTCGCCACTCAAAGAGATTGTCACGCTTGAAAAGCTCAGTTGCTACAAAACCGGAATTTCTTCTCTTGAACCGCTGTGCGAGCTGGAAAATCTTATCGAATTGGGAATCAACAGTTCAAATATTATCGATTTAACTCCCCTATCTTCCCTTATCCATCTCGAATATCTTCGATGTAATAAAACAGGAATAACAAGTATTGAAGCGCTGAGAACCCTTTCAGACCTTCGGGAATTGAGCGTTGCAAATACACCTCTCACTACAATCGAACCGCTGGAAGAACTTGTAAACCTTGAAGAGCTTGATATATCGCATACCTCGATCACTTCGATTGGCCCCATCATGCATCTTCAGAACCTTGAAAAACTGGAACTTTCGGCAGGTATCATTCCCAGAGAGGAGATTGAGCGGTTTATAGAGCTTCATTCAGAATGCGAAGTCGTGATGAAGCAGTGAAAGAAAGTTCTGAGTTCTGAGTACTGTGGGAAAGGAATCGGGAGTGGGCAGTGGGCAGTGGGCAGTTGGCAGTGGGCAGTGGGCAGTTGGCAGTCGGCAGTAGGCAGTCGGCAGTCGGGCAATGGGGCTGGGATTTAAAACAGATTTCTCACTTGCAGTTCGAAATGACAGTTGGCAATCGGCAGTAGGCAGTTGGCGGCTACTGTTTCCGGTCCTCACCTGCGGACTGCCGATTGCCAACTGCCCCCTATGCAGGGGGCGGGGATGTGGTCTATCCGATTGTCATCATTACTTCGCCCATTGATACTGTTCCGCCTTTTTGGGCGGTGATGGTGAGCACTTTACCTGCACAGGGTGCTTTGACCGGGTTTTCCATCTTCATTGCCTCTATAACAGCTACCTCTTCTCCTTCTTTTACCTCATCGCCGACGCTGACTGAAATAGCGTGTACGTTGCCGGGCATGACGGCGAGGACGGGTGTTCCATCTGAGTGCTCAGATGGGGAGTGCTGAGTGCTGAGTGCTGAGTGCTGAGGGGGGGTCGAAGATGGTTGGGGGTTCACTGAAGAGCCTTCGGCAAAGGTAACCGTGAAGGGGGCGCCGTCGACGAAGACGGTAAAATTACCCGCCATCGAGATAACTTTTGAGCCGGTAGAAGATGGCGCAAGAGCTTGCTGCGGGTTCAGTTTTGAAAAGAGATCGACAAGCCTTTTGTTGACCTCCTCCTGATGGATATCGTGCTTGTGCGCTTCATGGTAGGCAGCCACAACCTCTGCTCTTGTTTTTGCTTTGATTTCGACTGCAATATCAGCCTTGTACCGGATACCTGTGGCGCAATCACCCTGGAGAAACGCTATCCCTTTGGCACCGCATGTTGCGGCGATAAAAATATTTTCTTCAGTCTGAGGAAGACCGGCTTTCTCGAGAAGGGATATGTTATAGGGTATGCCGAGCTCTGGATTGCGGTCATTGATATCGTGAACATCTTCCGTTGTCGGTTCAAGGCCGAGCTGCTCGGATGCCAGACGGACAACCTCAGGATCGGGCTTAGCCGGGGTATGGCCGAAATAGCCGAGCACCATTTTGCCATATCCGTCGGTGATCTTTTTCCAGGGACCCTGTATGGTATTGGCAAATGCCTGCTGGATGTAGAACTGGGAAACAGGGGTAACCGATGATCCGTAGCCGCCTTTAACAACGGCTTCACGCATGTTTTTTATGACTTCGGGCAAGAGATGAAGTGTATTGTTGTCGCGCATCATCTGTGTATTTGCCGTCAGGGCTCCACCAGGCATGGGAGAAAATGAGATAACAGGATTGACCGCTGTGGCTTCGGGCGGCATGTAATATTTATACATCTGATTGATAAAAAGAGCCTCGACTTCAAGATATTTTTCATGATCGATATCAAGGGTGTAACCGGTACCACGGAGCCGCTGCCACATGGTGAGAATGTCTACAGCTGCTGTGCCACCGCTGACCGGAGCCATTGAGAGATCGATAATATCGGCACCGCCTTCAATCGCAGCATAGTTGCATGCGACGCCCATGCCTGCTGTATCGTGGGTATGGAACTCGATTTCAGTACCTGCGGGAAGCATCTTTCTTGCGCCTTTAATGGTCTCATGGACAACAGCTGGTGTCGTCGTTCCTGAAGCATCCTTGAAGGCAACACTGTCGTAAGGGATTCCGGCATCAAGTATTTCCTGCAGTTTGTCGAGATAGAACTGCGGTGTGTGACAATAGGTTTCTGTCAATCCGGGAGGAAGACCCATCATAGCAATGACTACCTGATGCCGAAGTCCTGCATCATGGATACATTGACCTGAGTATGCAAGATTGCGGACATCCATCAAGGCATCAAAATTCCTTATGGTTGTAATTCCGTGTTTTTTAAACAGTCGGGCATGTAGATCAATAATATCCCTGGATTGTGACACCAGACCGACCACGTTCGCTCCGCGCGACAGGGTCTGAAGGTTGATTTCGGGTCCGACGATTTTACGGGCAGCATCCATCATGGCAAATGCGTCTTCTTCGCAATAAAAGTAAAGACTCTGAAAACGGGCGCCACCACCTATCTCAAAATTGTCGGTACCAGCATGAACTGCAGCTTCCAGTGCGGGAAGAAAATCTTCGGTCTTTACCCTGGCGCCAAAACATGACTGAAAACCGTCACGAAAGGAGACGTCCATAAATCTTATTTTTTTCATATATCCTGCTCTTTGCGGTTAAACAATGCAATTGTTGGTGAATAAAGAAATAATATCCCTGACGTTATAGAGCACTTATGCTTATAAGCCAGGGATCAATACCTGATATCTCTTCCTTAATGAAAATGGGACTCTCTGCAATGCATAGTCAGTGAGTGTCTTCGGCGAAGGTACTGAGCTGATTGAACGAATCCTCTTCAATCCGGTTGTGCAGGCTGTTTCCATGAGCATCCATCGTGACAATCACTGGAAATGATTTGACCTCTAAATGCCACATCGCTTCAGGAACACCCATCTCCTCGAGAAAATCCACACCGGTTACCTTTTCAATACAACGAGCATAGTACTGGGCAGCGCCTCCAATGGCATTGAGATAGACTGCGCCATGATCCTGCAGACCTTTGAGGGTTTTAGGCCCCATTCCTCCCTTGCCGATAATTGCCCTCAAGCCAAGTTTTTTAATCACATCGGCCTGATATGGCTCTTCGCGGCTTGATGTTGTAGGCCCTGCGGCTGTAACCCGATAGGAGCCGTCATCATTTTTCATCACAACAGGACCGCAATGGAAAAGAATACCACCTTCTGTATCAATAGATCCAGGAAGATCATGGTGCATGACATAGTGGTGGAAAGCATCACGTCCAGTGTGCATGGCACCGTTGATGAGAACAACATCGCCAACCTTGAGAGCGCGAATCTCCTCATCAGTGACCGGAGCCTGAAGCGTGACCTCTCTGCCAGTCAATGGCATACCTTCTCCTTTTGCCATACGTTTGATCTCATCGGCGTCACGGTACTGCCAGCTGCTGATGGAGCCGGATTTCGGATCGATGAGGATGCCAAGCCTCCGATATGCCCAGCAGTTATACGCTATAGAGACATAAAAGCTTGCAGGAACCCTGTGTGATTTTCCAATCTTGCAGCCAAGAAGAGTGGCTTTTCCGCCGAACCCCATGGGACCGATGTCCATCGTATTGGCTTTTTCAAGAATATACTGTTCCAGGCTGTCGAGCTCACTGTCGGGGTTGCGGTCGTCAATTCTCCGCAACAGCTGCTGTTTGGCAAGATCAAATCCGCTGGTACGGTCACCACCGATTCCAACACCAATAAAGCCGGGACTGCAGCCTTGACCCTGAGCCTGAAAGACTGCATGGAGCATGCATTTGCGCACTCCATCAAGATCACGGGAAGCACTGCCGAGGCCGGGAATCTCCGCAGGCAGGGAGTACTGGATATTTTTGTTCTCGCAGCCTCCTCCCTTGAGGATGAGCTTAACCTCAATATCCTCTTTTTCCCATGGTTCAAAGTGGATAACCGGAAAATGAAAGCCGAGATTATTGCCTGAGTTTTTGCCTGTGATGGCATCAACAGCATTGGGACGAAGTTTACCGGTGACTGAGGCCTCCTCAATAGCTTGCTCTATATCCCTTTTCATCTGAAGTTGATCGACACCTGAAGGGGTATGGATGAAAAAGGTCGGCATACCGGTATCCTGGCAGATCGGCGAGATATTGTCGACAGCCATATCGATATTGACTGATATGGTTGACATGGCAAGGCCTGCCTGAGAGTCTGGATCCACTTTTTCAATGGCGTCAGCAATCGAACATCGGACATCACTCGGAAGGTTTGCCGATGTTTCGGTAATAAGCGTAAGAATTGATTCCCTGAAGTTTTTCATAACCGGTAACACAAAAGTTATATGAACTGATACGATTGATTATTAATCAGAAAGAATTTTTTTGACTGCATCCTGTTTAACCAGCAAAACGGGGATGTCGGAAGAGCGGAATACCTCCTCAGCCACGCTGCCCATGATAAGCCGCTCCAGACCGCTCCTGCCGTGTGAGCCCATGATAATGAGATCGGCACCCCAGGAGGCTGCCTGCGCGGCTATGACCTTTGGCGCATCTCCTTTAAGAACACGTATATCGGCACTCAGTCCTTTCTGTTTTTCCGCCATCAGGATACTGGAAAAACTTTCAGGAAGAACATCATCCTCTTCTATTGGAACTTCGGCGCCGTCCTGTGCAGGAATAATTTTAGCTACAGGATTTCCTGAAGTCATGATATGGATGAACCTGACATGCGCACCGACTTTACGTGCAAAGTCTACAGCATAACGTACAGCGTTATCCGATGTCGAGGAATAATCAGTCGGACAGAGTATCTTTGAAAGATGGATCATAGGCGTGGGGTGATTCGTTAAGAATGACGAACAGCATTGCCCTGCTACAAACTTTTAATTTACACTTTTTTTCAACCTAATCTATTCGTTTGTTTTAGCGGAGATCAAGCACAGGAGCGCTATGGAACCATTAGTTGAGGCATTGAGCCGCAGAGAAGCTTACCCGGATGCTGCTGGAACGATCGAAGTTGTTGAAACCCATATTTCCTGGATATTTCTGACAGATTCATATGCCTACAAGGTTAAAAAGCCTCTGAACCTGGGGTTTCTTGATTTTTCAACTCTTGAGAAACGCAGACATTTCTGCAATGAGGAGCTTCGCCTCAACAGAAGGCTGTGCCCTGAGATTTACCTCGCAGTAGTGCCGGTTGCCCAATCGGATAACGCTTTTTTTGTTGACCGTGAGGGAGAAGTTATCGACTATGCTGTTAAAATGGTGCGTTTTGACAGAACAATGGAGCTCGACAGGATGCTCTCCTCCGGATTGATCAATATTAGACATATCGACAGCCTTGCAACCCTGGTAGCTGAATTTCATCAAAGCATTCCCGCTGTCAAGGCAGAAACCGGGTTTGGACACCCTCTGAATCTTATCAAGCCGATTCTCGCCAATTTCATCCATACGGAACCTGTGGCCTCGAACAGGGGTGAAGCAACGAGGCTTGCTGAAGTAAAAGAGTGGACCTTAAGGGAACATCAACGCCTTTATTCTCTTTTTGAGTTGAGACAGCACAAAGGTTTTATCCGGCAGTGCCATGGAGATATGCATACTGGCAATATGGTTTGGTGGAAGAACCGGATATTTATTTTTGACTGTATCGAGTTCAATGAGAATCTCAGCAAAATCGACGTCATCAGCGATCTGTCTTTTCTTTTCATGGATCTTGAACATGCCGGATACCCAGCATTTGCCTGGAGGTTTTTAAACAACTATCTGACGGAAACCGGGGATTACAGCGCACTGACTCTTCTCAGATTTTATGCTGTCTACAGGGCTATGGTAAGAGCAAAAGTAACTGCCATCCGCTACGTTCAGACCACAGACGAAAGCACAAAAAAAAGGATTCTAGAGGAGCACTTTTCGTACCTCCAACTTGCAGAGCGATTCACATGTAAACAAAAGCCCTTATTGGTTCTAACCTGTGGAGTTTCGGGAAGCGGAAAAACAACGCTGGCTATTGAGATTGCCCAAAGAATCGGAAGTGTGCACATCCGCTCGGATATTGAGAGGAAAAGGCTGGCCGGGCTCAAACAGCTTGAGAGGAGTGACAATACTACAAAGGATTCACTCTATTCGGAAGAGATGGGTCTTCAGACTTATAAACAAATGCTTGATGTGGCCACGCTCTGCATTGAGGAAGGATTGAGAATCATTGTGGATGCGACTTTTCTGAAAGCTGAAACCCGGCAGATGTTCATTGAAGCAGCCCGGCGGTTTCATTGTGAATGCAGGATTTTACATTTTCATGCACCAATAGAGGTACTCAAGGAAAGAGTGCAGAAGCGATATCTGACGGGAAATGATGCTTCGGAAGCTGATGTTGCAGTGCTTATGTCGCAGCTTGAAATGCAGGAGGCGTTGACGAGGGAGGAGGATGGGGTAAGTATAAACATTAATACGGCGGAGGCTGTGGATGTAGAGGGGGTAGTGAAGAAAGTGCTGAGTGCTGAGTGCTGAGATTAAAACAGTCTGCAATTTCCAGTCGGCAATCGGCAGTGGGCAGTGAAGAAAGATAGTGCAGGGCTGAGGGTTTTATTCCCCTCACGGGTGTGAGGGGGATCGGGGGGGAGCTTTAAATTACTATGCCGAAGGCGAAGCGTATTGCGTAACCAGCTAGAAAACTCAGGGCTGCAACGGTAAAGCTCAGGCCAACCATTTCCAGGAAACGGCTTTTGAAGGGCAGGTCGAGCGCAACGGAAATATAGAAGTTGAAAAAGCCTATGATACAGACGGCGGCAAAAAATGCAAGACCGAGACAGACGTAGAGGTC
>CAIVCU010000409.1 GCA_903904495.1 uncultured Chlorobiaceae bacterium | reverse complement strand
TGCCTTTCCCCCCCGACGATGCGTTATACGGCATGCAGGGGTTCAGCACTCTCTACGTGATCATGAAATACCGAGTATCAGCCTGACGGAATCCTGCTGATAAAGCTCCGGAAAGGTGCTCTGAAAAAGTTCCTTTTTATCCGGATCAATTTTGAATGCTTTGCTTAACGCCTTCAGGGTACTAAGTTTGTCACCCATAGCGAAATAGGCGGCCGCAATTTCAAAGTGAGCATCGGCTGACAGGGGCTGAAGCTTCAGAGATTGCTGGAGAGCATCGATAGATTCATTGATCTGACCGGCCTCTCTGAGAACAATGGCAAAATCAACCCATATCTGGGGACTTTCCGCATCAAGTGTTATAATGTCGCGATAGGTCGCAATGGAGTTTTCAAGATGGTTGAGATTGTACTCAATCTCAGCTTTAAGTAAAAGAAATTCAATGCTGTCAGGTGTACTCTTCAGTGCCTCCTGGGTTGCAGAAAATGCATCTTCGTACTCTTCAAGAGCTTCATGGCAGCATGCAAGAGCAAACCATGCATCAGCAAAGTCACCATTGTCCTCTATACATCGGCTGTAACAGTGTATGGCTTCACTATAATCCTCAAGTTCTTCATACGCTATGCCGAGATTATAAAGAGCGTTCATATCCTCCGGTTCATACTCCAGAGTTTTCAGATAGCTCTCAGCAGCTTCCTCAATACGCCCAGTGATGGCAAGTACGTTTGCCCTGTTATACCAAGCTGAACTGAAGTCATCAGAAATAGCCAAAGCCATGTCGTAAGCGTCTAGCGCTTCGTCATAGCGCTTCATTTTGCTCAGTACAAGGCCATTGTTGTACCATGCATTGATATTGTATGGATCCTGGTCAAGAGTTTTCCGGTAACAAGAGGTGCTTGCTTCAAGATTACCAAGAATGTCCTTGCAGTAGGCAAGTTCATACCAGGCATCAGCAAAATCCGGATCAATTTCCAGGGAGCGCTCAAAATTCGATTCAGCTTCTGTGAAACGTTCAAGCCGCTGCAGAATGATTCCCTGATAGTAGTGGTACTCCTTTTCAATAGAAGAGTCAACAATTATATCACTAAGCTCTTCAAGTGCCTCATCAAGATTGCCTGTATTAAAGTATGCCAGCGCAAGATTCAGTCTCATTTCACTGTCTGACGGGCTGAATACAACAGCTTTTTGAAACGCTGTCAGCGCTTCATCAAAACAGCCATTCAAAGTAAGACAGTTGCCGAGGTGAAACCAGGTTTCTGTGTTGAATGGCGCAATATCTTCAAGCCTGTGGGCAACAGCAAGCGCCTCAAGCTGAAAACCATCCTCGTTATATTGATTGATACGGTCGAGAAGATCGTCCGAATCAAACATGGAATCAAGACCCTCAAGGTCAGGGAGTTCTTTTCCTGACGACCCTGTCGGGTTATGGTAATTATCGTCAAAAAAATCAGGTGCGTTCATAAACAATCGTAAAGAGTTTCTCTATCCTCGGGCATAATCCCCCACTCATAAATATAACAGAATTTTATTAAGAAAAACATTATGAGAGAGTGCCAATAGCAGGAGCATAAAGATTCATGGCCTGTAAAAGCTGTAGACGGCTTCGGCAATTTTAGCTCCTGCAACAGCTTTGAGTTCTTCAATTGTAGCCTGTGAGACGGTATCAATGGAACCGAAGTGTTCGAGCAGCCTGAATGCTGTTTTTTCTCCAACTCCAGCAATCGTTGTGAGTTCAGTCTGCAGAGTTCTCTTTGTTCTCAGTTTCCGGTGATAGGTAATGGCAAAACGGTGGGCTTCATCTCGAAGTTGCTGGAGCAGTTTGAGCGCCGGAGAAGTTTTCGGCAGATTGAATGGGTCTGCTGTTTCCGGTAAAAAAATTTCTTCAATTCTTTTTGCCAGACCAATAATGGTAATCGATAGACCAAGAGTATTCAGGGTATGAAAGGCAGTGTTGACCTGACCTTTTCCACCGTCAACAACGATGAGATCAGGAAGGGGAAGTTCATTTGAAAGAGTCCCGCCGTAACGACGCAGTATTACTTCCTTCATGGCAGCATAATCGTCTGAACCTTCAAAAGTATGAAGTTTAAATTTTCTGTAATCAGATTTTTTTGGCTTTCCTTTCTCAAAGCAAACCATGGAGCTCACGTAATCGGTGCCTTGAAGATGCGAGTTGTCAAAACATTCGATTCTCCTCGGGATTTTCGCCAGGTGCAGCAGTTCTTTCAAGGCTGTAAGGCCGTAGTGCTCACGGGCGATCTCACCTCTTTTCTGCTTCTGGATAAGGTACTCCTCCAGATGGTGTCGTGCGTTCTGCCGGCACATCTCCACCAGATGCGCTTTTTCACCGATTTGCGGAACAATGAACCTGATATTTTTTTTCTCTTGATTATCCACTTTTTGTTTTTCCACGATGAAGGCTCTCAATGCATCCTCTTCCTCAATTGAAAGCATCTCTTGAAGGAGGATTTCATCAGGAATAAGCTCAAGGGTTTCCAGATAGTATTTTTCAACAAACCTTGCCTGCAGTTCGGCGTCGCTTTCCCCGTTGGTATTATTCATGTATATATGCTGTGAGCCGAGCAGTTTTCCCTCACGTATTTTAAAAACCACTCCGCATCCTTCGTTTTCAGCGGCTGCAACGGCAAAAACATCTCTGTCCAGTCCATCTCCGGCTACCATTTTCTGCCGGTCAGCATAGCGCTTCAAGCTGTCGAGCTGCGCTTTTATTTCCGCAGCCTGTTCGAACTTCAGTTCTGAGGCCAGTATCTGCATGGAGTCGGTGAGTGAACGTATCATGCTTGAGGTTTTTCCTTTCAGCAGCCGGGTGATCTCCCTTATCATACTGAGATACTCTTCTTCCGGCACAAGTCCTTCGCATGGCCCTTTGCATTTATGGATGTGATAGTCGAGACAGACCTTGTATTTTTTTGAAGCAATATTTTCTTCACTCAGACGATATTTGCAACTTCGCACTGGAAATATCGATCCGATAAGATCCAGAATCGAACGAAGTTGACGGGCCTCTGTATAGGGGCCGAACCATGTGGAACCATCTCTTTTCAGATGGCGGGTAAAGAATATCCGAGGGAACGGTTCATTGGTGATAACCAGATAAGGATAGGTTTTGTCATCCTTCAGGTTCACATTGTAGCGTGGTTTCAGTTCCTTGATCAGATTATTCTCAAGAATCAGAGCTTCAACCTCCGAAGAGGTTATAATGACTTCGAAATCTGTTATGTGAGAGACCAGTACAAGTGTTTTACCATAGTGCTGCTGTTGATTTCTGAAATAGGATCGAACCCGGTTACGAAGGTTTTTTGCCTTGCCGACATAGATAATCTTCCCTGCAGCGTTCCTGAATTGATAAATCCCGGGATTTGTTGGCAGTGTGGCAAGTTTTTCATCAAGAGCTTTTTTTAATCCTCGATCTGGTGAGAGAGCATCCTGATTATCCATCGGTCATTGTAATTGGATTTGTGACGTACATATTTTTTAGGGTACCGAAAAACAATACACAAAAAAAGGGAAAGCCGCATAAACCATGCGGCTTTCCCTTTAAATAAAGAACAGGTTGAAGATATTTAATGATCTTCAAGGGTATCGTATTCACCTTTCAGTGCAAAAACCCCGAAGGTTATAAGACTGAATGCGATAATCGGCATAAGGACGACAATAACAATAGACCAGAAAATCCAGTTCTCTTCACTGGGCTTTGCTGCGATCTCCTTCATTGCCTGCTTTATTACCAACGGAACTATCCCTACACCCATGAGTGCCCAGAGAAGTCCGAAAATCCTTTTTATTGCTGACATAATTAAAATTGATTTAAAAGGTTCTTGGTTACTCGACGTCCAGGTTGTTGGTCTTGTTGGATATGTATAGTGATCCGATGACAAAACTTACACCGGCAATCAATATCGGGTACCAGAGACCTGCGAGCGGATCAGCAGGAGGCAGGCCGGGGCCAGGACGGGATGCTTCAACAAGACGGGTTGAAATAAGCGGTACCAGACCACCGAAGACGCCGTTACCAATGTGGTATGGCAAAGACATCGAAGTGTAGCGGATACGGGTCGGGAAAATTTCAACCAGGAACGCGGCAATCGGTCCGTACACCATGGTGACAAAAATCACCTGAATAAGGACAAGACCAATCATTTTGTAGTACAGGTCTTGAGGAAGGGTTACTTCCTTCTTTGTATCAGGTTTCAACTTCTCTTTAGGCAGAGCAGCTTTAAGAGCCGGATCAACAGGGAACTTTGCTTTAACAGTTTCCTTGTATGTCGTTCCATCGGTAAACGCCTTGGTCGTGACTGTCGTGATCAGGGAGTCGGCGCCTTTAACCGCATTCTTTACCGTTACAACCTTCTTCTCGACGATCTCAACTTTATTCTTGAGGTTGGCATCGCTGTACATGATGGTGTAGATGGGACGATAAGCGATAACAGCAATCAGCATACCTGCCATCATGATGTACTTGCGTCCGATTTTATCGGAAAGCGAGCCGAAGACAATAAAGAATGGTGTGCCGATAAGCAAAGCTATCGAGATGATAAAGTTGCTCTGTACAAACTCGACGTTACATGCGTTCTGAAGGAATGAAAGCGCATAGAACTGCCCGGTATACCATACAACACCCTGACCGGCCGTTGCGCCAAGCAGTGCAATCAGCACCATCTTCAGGTTGTCTTTTTGCTTGAAGCTCTCTGCCAGTGGGTTTGCAGAGGTTTTGCCTTCCTTTTTCATTTTGACAAAAAGTGGA
>CAIVCU010000408.1 GCA_903904495.1 uncultured Chlorobiaceae bacterium | reverse complement strand
GGTCTTTAAGATGACCCGAGTTGATATTTAACCGACAGTGATGACGGTTAGCCGGAAATCTATGTTATTATTGCTTGTATGAAAACAGGGTTGTGGATTGCGCGACGTTTTAGCTTTGCCCAAAAACGCTTCAGGGTTATCAATGTCATTTCGGCCATAAGTCTTGCTGGAATCGTTATAGGTGTCAGCACCCTCCTTGTAGTTATGAGTGTTTTGAACGGATTTCAAAAACTTGCCCGCGATCTCTTTATCACCATTGACAGTCCGGCTCAGATTGTTCCCGCAAACGGAAGAACAATAGCCGTATCCGACACCCTACTCCAGGCTATCAGAGCTATCGAAGGAGTCGGAGCGGTTGAACCCTATGCGGAAGGGGAGGCTATTATGGGCAGTGGGGAGAAAAGTGAACTCGTCATGGTTAAGGGACTCAGTGATGCGGCTCAATATCGCCTGATGCGGCAGACCCATGCATCGCAACCCTATTTCAACGCTGAAACCATTGCGGCAGGGGAGCTGTTAGCGTACAGGATGAACCTCCAGGTATTTAAACAGGTTAAAATTTTCAGCCCTGAGCTTATCTCCTTAGGCCTCGAATCCCTTTCACAACCCTATCTTGTACCGATGCTCGGTATACCTGAAACATCAGTCTCATCCATATTTTCCCTGCAGAAGATATTCGACGATCGTTACGTGATAACGTCCGACCTCTTTGCCCGGAAAATCCTGCTGCTTGGCAGGGGAGCCTATTCTGGAATTGACATCCGGCAGAAGGACGGGTATTCCCGTGATGCCTTCACCGCCAACCTCCGGGTATGGCTGGCTAAAAGCCCCATGAAATCCACCTGGAAAGTGCGCACGCTCGAAGAGAAATACAGCAACATCTTCACCGTGATGCAGCTTGAAAAATGGGTCAGCTTCAGCGTACTGATGCTTATTATTCTTGTGGCAGCTCTCAGCCTCACCGGAGCGCTTGCCATGACCGCCATCGACAAACAGCGCGAACTTTTCTATCTTCGCTGCCTGGGACTCGAGAAGCCGCAGTTCATGTCAATATTCATCATCCAAGGCGGGATGACCGGGCTTGTGGGAACCACAGCAGGAATAATCATCGCATGGGGTATCTGCAAACTTCAGGAACTCTACGGCATAGTCCAGCTGCCATCTAAAAGCGCATTCATCATTCCAGCCTATCCTGTCAGTATGCACCTCGAAGATTTTATCATCGTAGGAATAACCGGGGTCACACTCTGCCTCCTGGTCAGCCTCTACCCGGCAAGAAAAGCCGCCATGATCGCCACCAGCAACTCCCTCGACCAAAAAACCAATTAACCACTTTCAATAGTCGGCAGTAAGCAGTCTGCAGTCAACAATCTTCACTGCCGACAGCCAACTCTTCACTGTCATTTCGAACATCCCGTGAGAAATCTCTTTTCTCATCCATCTTGACTGCCGAGTGTCAACTGGTTATTGCCGACTCAAAACTCAGAACTTTCTTTCCCCAGTACTTTCTTCAACTTTCGATCTATCTCGATGAAAAGCAGCGGGGCAGAGTCAATAATCTCAAGACGTGAATTGCTTTGAGGCTCACTTACTGAACACTCAACAACACCTTCACCTCCATTGATCTTCATCCATCCGTCATTGCACAGCATGATTCCTTTTATGCGGGCATATGGAAAGGATGTCAGCAGCACTGAAAGGGCAGTGCTGTCGAAGCGGTATCCGGTTCCAATCAACCAGCTCTTACTGTAATATCCTTCACCCGAACCTTCATGCATTACCCAGCTCTCTCTGCTCACAGGCGCAGCCTTTATATCTATGACTTCCTGCACGCCATCTAAAGAGAAGGGGTGTTCTCTTACCGGATGGGCATCAGGAAAGCCCGCCATGCGGGACTGATCGCGCGGAAGGTTAAGCAGTACAGAATCCACCTTCCCGAATGAAATCATTGTATACGCCGTTTTCGGAGGGATGGAACCGCTGACCAGGTCTGCAAATGCTGAACGGTCATCATCGCTGTACAAGTCCGACTTGCTAGCGACAAGCACATCGGAAAGATTAAGCTGATCCTGAAAAGCAGGATGTTCCCGGTATCTCGCATCACTGAGCTTACGGGCATCAACAAGGCAGATTGTAGCTCTAAGATCAAGAACATCTTTATAATAACCACCGGTAAGGGTACGGATGATTTTCAGGGGATGGCCAATCCCCGTTGGTTCGATAAGAATCCTGTCAGGTGAAGTATCACGGATAAGACGGTTCAAGGCAGCTTCAAAAGCCTGCCCGGCAGTACAGCAAAGGCATCCACCTGCAATTTCCCTTATTGCGACTCCTGAAACCGGCCCAATCAAAGCACCATCAACCCCAACCTGCCCGAATTCATTCACCAGCACCGCCCAGATTTCACCCGCAGGCTTTTCAGCAAGCAGATGGTTGATTGCCGTTGTTTTGCCGGCCCCGAGAAACCCGGTAATAACCGTGGTTGGTATATGATGTAAAAATTTACGGTTCTGCAATGTTTAACATGATTGCCATATGCTGAATAAAGAGTAATATTTCCTGTGCGTGGATAATTCCCATCTCCATGTACTATCTCAACTTTTCATAGTTCAAATAGTTGGATTGCCGAATGCAAATATATAAAAACCATGAGCAAACGTATTCTTGGAATCCTTGGTCATCCCTCCGACAAAAGTTTCTGTAATGCACTTGCGGATTCCTACATAAAAGGAGCAAAATCATCCGGGAGTGATGTTCAACTGATATCTCTTGGTCATCTTTCCTTTGACCCGGTACTCCACAACGGATATAACACGATGCAACAACTTGAGCCCGACCTGGTTAATGCCCAGACGGCAATCACATGGACCGAGCATATTGTGTTTGTCTACCCAACCTGCTGGGGAGCAATGCCTGCTTTACAGAAAGGCTTCATCGATCGTGTTTTTCTTCCTGGTTTTACCTTCAAATTCCGGGAGAACTCATCGTTTTTGGATCGACTGCTTTCCGGAAGGTCAGCACATCTCATCGTTTCCATGGACACCCCTCCATGGCATTTCCGTCTGGTATATCGCGTGCCGGATCACAATCAAATGAAACGCACAATTCTCGAATTCAGCGGTATCAAACCGGTGACCATCTCAAGCTTTGGCCCTATCAAAAACGCAAAAAGGCAAACGCTTGAAAAATTTCTACTGAAAGCAAATAATTTCGGACGCTATGCCTGAAAATGCGCCCATTATTTTATAATCCTGCGAGATCTTAACTCTCATTGAGAAACACCTCAAACAAGCTTGTTTTAATAACTGTTCACCGCTGGTTTCCTGATGTTTTGACGTCTTATAGATGCAAAGGATAAATCAAGTTAACACCAAACAGTCGACACATAATGAGCACCTCAATGAAAGCATGGGCCACTCCGCTTGCCACAGCAACCTTCGTCATTCTTGCCGTCACCGGTTCGCTGATGTTCTTTAAGGTTGAAGCAGGAATCATCAAACCGGTTCATGAATGGCTGAGCTGGGCAATGACCGCCGGGGTTGTCCTCCATATCATCGCCAACTGGAAATCCTTTACCGGCTACTTCTCACGAAAGCCCGCACTTTCCATTATCGGTACAGGTATTGTTGTCACCCTGATCACCGTTTTCGCACCTGCTGGTGATCATCAGAATCCCAGAATGAACATGACTAAAGCGCTGGCATCGGCAAAACTTGAAACAGTTGCTGAAGTCGCAGGCCAAAACAGCGCAACCCTGATTGAGAAACTCGGCAGCAAAGGGATGAAGGTTGGCCAGGCATCAATGAGCGTTCGAGAAATAGCAAAGCAAAACAACATAAAAGATATGGAAGTGCTCGCACTGATTTTCGATCAGCCCTCGAAAGGTCAGTGACAAAAGTAAGAGGGTCTGCTTCAAGTTGTTGGATGGAATCAATTTTTTGTAGTATTTTTCACGAGTTATAAAATATGCCGTTCAACAGGTTTTTGTATCCGGGAGATTACCATGAACGAAGAAATTCTCTACAGGATACCCGGTTCCATCCTTTTTGTTATACTTTTTGTTCTTCTGATTGGAGTTACAACTGCAGGATATCTTTACGGAAAGCGTAGGCATTCCCTCATAAACGATGCCGTCAGGGCTCAGATTACAACTCTTCAAAGCTCTCTTCTCGGTCTTCTGGCCCTTTTGCTCGGGTTTACCTTTGCAATGACTGTCTCCCGGTACGACACACGCAAACAACTGGTGCTGGATGAAGCAAATGCTGTCGGTACAACCTATTTACGGGCAAAGCTTCTCTCCGAACCCTATGCATCGCAGGCCCTCTCACTGCTCACTGAATATGTAACGATAAGAATTGAGTTTTATAAAGCCGGGAACGACGATTCGAAGCTGCGGGAAGTGAACGAAAAGTCTGAAAAACTTCACAGTCAGCTTTGGTCTGTAGCCCGGACAGCAGCATCAGCAGATACCAGATCTGTCGCAACGGGGTTGTTTATCCAGTCTCTGAACGACGTGATTGATCTGCATGCAAAGCGTCTTATCGCGCTTGACAATCATGTTCCGGAACCCATAATTCTCCTGTTATGGTTTGTATCTTTTCTATCCCTTGGACTGACTGGCTACACTTGCGGCCTTGCAGGATGGAGGCATTTTATGTTGACGACAATGATGGCTCTTCTGATTGCTGCGGTAATTTACCTTATCATGGACCTTGACAGGCCGAGGAGTGGTCTTATTCAGGTCAGCCAGAAAAGCATGATTCAGCTCCATGAAAGCATGATGAAAAACAGGCAGTAATGCAGCGGATTTTCAGGCAGGCTCCACCTGATCTCAATATCCAGCTTCAACCCATTCTTCCCGTATCATTTCGAGCCATCGGCGAGAAATCCCTTTTTTTCGCAAGCCTACAACAGTCTCTGAAACGTTGCCTTCTCAGCATAACAGACCGGACAGGCCCACTCTTCTGACACGTATTCAAATTGAGTTCCGGCCTTGATATTGTTGTCAAGATCACCTTCTGCAGGATCATAGACATAACCGCACTCTTTGCACATCCATGCACCCATGATCATTTCATTTATTGGTTATATCAATCAAGCAGTTTTCTGAAAACCACCATCTCTGATTGAGCAAATCCTTTCGACTTATAGAACTGCTGAGCCGCATTATTATCCCTGTCGGTCAGAAGCGTTATACGTCCTAATCCTTCCCTGCAGGCAAATTCCATGGCATGATTGATCAAGAGTGATCCAATACCTTTATGACGCCACTGGGGAGCCACAACCATATCCTCAAGCAGAGCGACTTTTTTGCCGAGAAAGGTGCTTACCGTAAAGAGCAGCATAACCATTCCCTCAACAACCCCGTCAACGTCACAGACAAATATCCGGCCAAACTCAGGATTGTCGATAATCAAGGAAAGTGCTCTCGACTGAGTTTCCGGATCAGCGGTAAATTCATGTTCCTGGCTGAACAGGATTTCCAGAAGCTCGGCACATCTCGGTACATCACTCATGAGTGCGGTTCTTACATCAGGCATTGTTCTGTGTTCAAGTAGTTTTGGATATTGGTATACTAAACGCCAATTTCAGGATAATCTCTCCTGATTTCAAAACTTTTCAGCATAAATTAACCTGATGTCTTTACTTTTCTTTCAAACTCTTGAGTTCGGGGATTGACGTGATAGAGTCTCATAATGTCTGTAGTGTCAATGTTAACTGAAAACTGAAAATATCTCTCTTCATGGATGCATTCTGGCTTTCCCTTGTTATTATTTTTATTGCTGAACTTGGCGACAAAACCCAGCTTGTCGCCCTGACTCTTGCAACTTGTTACAACTCCTGGGTTGTTCTCTGGGGGATTTTCTGGGCCACCCTTGCCATTCATGTTTTTTCAGCCGGCATAGGCTGGTTTATTGGCGACAAGCTGCCTGTCGAATGGATCAAGTTTGTTGCCGGTATTGCCTTTATAGCATTCGGTTTCTGGACACTCCGAGGCGATCATCTTGATGAAGATGAACAGAACTGTAAAACCGGCATCCATCCTTTCTGGCTAGTCTTCTCAACCTTTTTCATGGCCGAACTTGGCGACAAGACCATGCTTTCCACCATCACTCTTGCATCAACGCATCCGTTTTTGCCGGTATGGATCGGTTCAACTATCGGCATGGTCATTTCGGATGGTCTGGCTATCATAGCAGGAAAAATGCTCGGAGCAAAACTGCCCGAAAAAGCAATAAAAATAGGGGCATCAGCCATCTTTTTTGTTTTCGGCATCTTCAGCATGTACGAAGGAGGCTCCAAATTTGCCCTCTTCATCTGGGCAATTGCCGCAGCGATTGTTTCCCTGACAGGCTACATCTTTCTCCACAAACCGCGGTAACAAAGGTGTTGTATAAAACGCCCGCCTAAGTTGACGTCGTTGATTGATTTGAAAAAAAAATTTTGGAGACCACCATGAAAAGAACGCTTTCACTATTGGCTGTTTTAGCTGTCGCAGGCTTTGCAGGCACTCCGGTTCAGGCTGCCAGTCATTACTATGCCAGTGGTATGGGAGGAGTATCGTGGATGGAGGATATCAGGATAAAAAGCACCTATTCATCTGAGAATTACACAGACACCTATCGAATGGATCCAGATATCGCTCTTCTTGGTGCCTACGGCTGGAACTATGGCCGTTACCGTCTGGAAGGTGAAATCGGCTGCCATCGCAACAATTTTAAATCCCTCGTCTATAGCGGTATTGATGAATTTGGCGCCCCCTATTCTAATACTTCTTATCCGATGAAAGGCCATCTCTCTGTTGTTTCGCTTATGGCCAACGGATACTATGATATTCCACTCGGAAACAATATCAAGCTTTATGGAACGGCCGGTGTTGGAGGCGCACAGGTTTCCTATGAAAACGTTGCACAAACCACGCAGAATTACAACTATAGCGTTAAGGTATCCACGTTAGCATGTCAGATTGGTGCAGGGTTTACGAAACCTGTCGCAAACGATGTTACGCTTGATCTGCGATATCGCTACTTTGCCACTCCTGACTTTACCGTCAATTGGGACTACAAGGGTACGGATTACAGTAATAACACCAGGATTAACAGCCACAGCATCCTTCTCGGATTGAGAGTTGGACTCTAAACCTTTCAAGCAATAAGATATCTTGATTTGGGCTATCTGTTATCGAAGCGGAGACTGAATTCAAAATATCCCAATCAGTAGATTCTGTTCTGGCGCTATCCTAAAAAAAACTTTTGGGACAGATATTGAAACAATCAGTCATGATGATGTGCGAAAGTAAACATAGTCACTTTTCCATTCAAACTATGATGCGCCAGGAGATTGATCTGGCAGTTGAGTGGGCAGCTGCTGAAGGCTGGAACCCCGGACTTCATGATGCAGAGTGTTTTTATGCTGCTGATCCAGAAGGGTTTCTTGTGGGCAAGGTCGGCTGTGAGTCTGTTGTTTGTATTTCGGTGGTTACATACGGGACCGGTTTTGGATTTCTTGGTTTTTACATTGTGAAGCCGGAGTTTCGTGGCAAAGGGTACGGACTCTCTTTATGGAATGCCGGTATGAAGCGTCTTCAGGGACGTACAGTCGGGCTGGATGGGGTTGTTGCGCAGCAGGAGAACTACAGAAAGTCGGGCTTTGCCCTTGCGTATCGCAATGTCCGTTATCAGGGTTTTGGCGGCAATAAACTTATGCCTGATGGCGATATTGTAGAGCTGAAAACAATTCCCTTCAACGAACTTACTGCTTATGACCAGCCATTTTTTCCTGATGACCGGCATGCTTTTCTCAAATGCTGGATACAGCAGAAAGAGGGGAGTGCTCTTGGGGTTATGGATAACCGGAAGCTTGCAGGCTACGGGGTTATTCGCAGATGTCGAACTGGATATAAAATAGGCCCTTTGTTTGCCGATACACCACTCTATGCAGATAAGCTTTTTTCAGCCTTAAAGGCAACGGTTCCAGAGGAAGAACCTGTGTTTCTCGACATTCCCGAAGTCAATCCTGCAGCAGTTGAACTGGTTAAACGGCACAACATGAGTGTTGTTTTTGAAACTGCTCGAATGTACACCGGGATAATTCCTGATCTGCCGGTTCAGAAAATATTTGGAGTTACAACTTTCGAACTGGGCTGATCCGATATGGCCAAGCTCAATTACGAGCAGCCGTCCTTTCGTTTTCTAGCTCTTTTCCAAACCATACAACAGCGTAGTGGCCCGAAATAGCTACCCCGACAGCGTTCCATTGACGGTTTTTCCAATTACCGTCATTGGTAATAATGGCATTATGCTCTGGTGAGTCGGCCCATAGGGATAACGCAGTATCAGGGTTCATCCTGCCACTTGTCCAGGCCGCTATTTCATATCCCTTGCCTTTATAATTCGTAAGCTCAGCCGGTTTGCTCCACATGTACTTATCACTCCCGCTATCGCTATCGCAAAAAGAGGTCCAGGAACCATACTCGGACCAACTATGAATTGAAGATGCCCCTGACGGAGGATGCATCTCAAGATCACGAACATAAAGTTTGGCAACATAGGACGAACTGGAAGATACGGGTATGGATTCCAAACCGTTCTTCAGCCGATGATTCATAATCAATTTGTACAAATGTAATTCATCGTCTGTGAGCGTGAGTTTGGAGGGCTGTTGCAAGCCCTTACCGAAAACGCTTCCTCCACCGGGTTTAAAGCCATGGACTTGCAACAATAAAATGGACACATCAAGAAGCCATAGCTACTGATTGTTGATTATAACGTAAAAACTCAACGGGAGATTTATACCCTAAAGTTGAGTGCTTCCGTTTCCGGTTGTAAAATACTTCAATGAATTCGAACAAGCTGTGTC
>CAIVCU010000407.1 GCA_903904495.1 uncultured Chlorobiaceae bacterium | reverse complement strand
CTATCTTGGAACATCAACAATGACTCATGCCGAGTTCAGCCGGGAACTCTATTAAATTGGAGCCAGCTTTTCTGTTTCCACCTCAGAGCATAATGTTTCTTTGGAGTTGACCGGACTCGGAAAAAATGCTCCGGCAGCGATACGGTTGCTTGAAAATCTTCTTGTCGACGCAAAGCCCGATGAAGAAACTCTTGCAAAACTCAAGGCCGGTGTCATAAAAGAGAGGACCGATGCCAAACTTTCGAAAAACAAGATTCTTTTCGATGGCTTGATCAATTACGGTAAATATGGACCGATCTCACCATTCACCAACGTGCTCAGTAATGAGGAGCTGGAAAAAGTGACATCTCAAGAACTGCTTGATGAAGTTCGTAACCTTTTGCAATATCGCCATCGGGTACTCTATTGCGGACCGGCCTCCTCTGCAGAGGTGCTCAGTGAGTTGCATGCTGTGCGTCATTATCCGCAGTCGTTCAAAAATCCACCGGAGTCTGATTCTTTTAAAGAACTTGAACAGCCGGATAATCTGGTCTACGTTGTTGACTACGATATGACGCAGGCTGAAGTTATTATGTTGACGAAAGATGCGTTGTACGACCCTTCAATGGTACCGATTGTAACTCTCTTCAACGAGTATTACGGCGGAGGAATGTCTTCCGTTGTGTTTCAGGAACTGAGAGAAGCTAAAGCTCTTGCGTATGCAGTTTTTTCCGGCTACAGTGCTCCGAAGCAAAAAGGGAGGTCAAACTATATTTTCAGTTATATCGGTACCCAGTCCGACAAACTTCCCGAAGCGCTCGAAGGCATGAGAAAGCTGATGACCGACTTGCCGAAATCAACAAAACTTTTTGCTTCAGCGAAAAACGGTACTCTTCAGGAAAAATCCACCAATCGTTTAACAAAAACAGAAATCCTGTTGAATTATGAAGATGCTCTCAGGCTGGGGCACCGTTACGACATCAGAAAAGATATCTATCGTGACGTTCCTGCAATGAGTCTTGCAGATATAACTCAATTTCACACAAAACATTTTCCCGACAAAAAACAAGTTATGCTGGTTCTTGGCAAATCGTGCAATCTCGATATGGAAACCCTGAGGAAATATGGTACGGTCAGGGAATTGACGCTAAAAGAGGTGTTTGGATATTAAAACCTGCCAGTGTGCCGCGCAATACTGTCGTAGTTCTACTTCAGTATCTTTCGCGGCAGCTTTGGCTTGTTTCTTTACAATGGTTTCAGTTCACCCATTGTACAGCACTCATCTGTTTTCGCATCAGTTTTTTCAGGTGCTGGTGATGCCTCAGCTTTTGCTTCAGTGGTAACAACCTGCTTGGTATCACCCGCCTGATTGTCTTCGGCAATTGCGACGCCGCCAAAGAGGCCTGTCATTGCAAGAGTTACTATAAAACCGGCAATAAAATTCTTTTTCATAGTGCTTCGTTTGTTTGGTTGGCATATTGATAGTTATAAATAAATCATTTCAGCTGCTTCGGCACGGGGTAGTCCTTAAATTGTCAAACCTTTGCCGTCGGCGAACGATGGGTACATTTTCCTATATAAATATTCAGGCCAGTTACACAAATGGCACAAAGTGATATGGCTCCAAGAAACACAGCCAGTTGACCAAAAAGCCCAAAAGCTTTTCCGCTATGCAACGGCCGCATCCAATTGATAAACCGGTCTCCCGCACTGCCGGTTTCAGTTAACTTTACGTGTTCGACCTGCCCGTTCGCCATGCTGATGTACGCATAGTTGTTTCCATATGGCGAAACATCACCGGGCAAAAGAAAGCGAATATTATAAACGCCGTTCTTCACATCACGATACACCGAGTATACCGATGCTTTTGGAAAGGTGTTTTGTACAACCCCGATGGCATCATCTACACTGCAAGCAATTCCCGTTACTGGAAGCGGGCTTTTTGATGTGATATGAGGTATCGGCGTTACTGGCGCTACAATATTTGTTATCGGGGTTACAACCTCCGCCAGATTCAAATAGATTGCCGAAAAAGAAACTACAACCATTATTGGAAAAATCAAAACTGATGCAAACTGGTGCAGGTCATAGTTGATCTTATAATTCCCCTCTTTCAAACGCACCTTCAGTACCGAAAGCCACGATGCCAGTTTATGGCTTTTGGCAGGCCAACTTAAGGTAAGGCCGAAAAACAAGGTAATCAGCCATACAACCGCGCACCATCCCATAATCAGGATGCCGGCTTTTCCGAGAAACAGTGAAGAATGAAGTCGGCTTAACAACGGCAGCAGATTCGTTCTTGACAGGACAAACTGTGTTGTATTGCGCTCTCCAAGTATCTTTCCGTTGTAGGGATTGACCATCACCTGATCGAACCTTGTTGAGTTTTCCATACCCGATGCTTGCTTTGGCCGCAACGAGACCAGTAAAGCATCATCACTCCTTTTCGGCAGCCGCAACATGCTTGCAATTGCATCAGGAAAGCGCGATTCAACAGTGGTAATTATTTCTGCATAAGGGCGCGGCTTGGACCCTGGTTCAACCACAAAAAGATGTGGATTGATAATGCGTTCCAGTTCACCGCGAAAGGAGATCGCCGCACCGGTAAATCCAGCTATAAAAAGGAAAGCAAGGAGCAGTAATCCCGTCCATCGATGTAATTTTATCAAAACCTTCCGTGATGTTTTTTTAACAGCAGGCATACTCATCGTAACGTTTCTTAGTTTATCGTGATATTCGCCACCAATTATTTTTGGACGCTTTCTGTTAGGTTTTCATGTCTTCAAAAATGATCAAGGGAAATTTTTTTCCAACATGGCAGATCAAATGCAATAACTAATTAAACTCAGATTTTGAAAAAAAAGAAACTATGACATTTCATTGATGAGAGATGACAGTTTAACGGAATGTAGAAAAAAAAGTTACGGTGTCTTGAGAGCATGGCATTCAAGCGTTTAGAGGGAATTTAGCCGGGGATTTTGTATCTTTGAGGTAAAATAGTTCGCTTATGCAGGAGTGGTTTACTCGTATACCCAGCCTTGAGCTTGCGGAACCATGGTGGCTGCTCCTCTTGCCGGTGCTTCTTGTGGCCGCGTGGTTCAGGGAGAGGCGTGATCGACTGGGTAAGCGCCCGGCAATACTTTTTCCCGGTCTTGAGCCATTGCGCGACATGGGATTTGGAGCAGGCCGCATCTTGCGGTTACTGCCTCAATGGCTGCGCTGGATCGCTCTTTTTATCTCCGTTATCGCCCTTACAGGCCCCCGTCTTCTTTATCGGCAGACTGAAGCTGAAGCGAAGGGCATTGATGTCATGCTGGTGCTTGATATTTCGGACTCAATGTTACAGAAGGATTTTGCCGGTGAAAGCCGGCTTGATGCAGCCAAGGATGTTGCACGCAACTTTGTACTGCAGCGCTCGAACGACAGGATCGGGCTGGTGGTGTTCCGTGGCAGGGGATATACGCAATGTCCTCTGACGCTTGATCATGATGTACTTGCCATGCTGCTCGATCGCCTCACTCCAGGGGTGATACAGGATGAAGGGACTGCCATAGGTACAGCGATTCTCATTGCGGTTAACCGGCTTAAGGTATCGGAATCATCGAACAAGGTTATCATTCTTGTTACCGATGGAGAGAATAATACCGGAGAAGTCGGACCGGCAACCGCGGCAGGGTTTGCCTTGCAAAGCGGGATCAGGATTTATGCGATTAATGCAGGCGTTATAAGCTCAGGAAATCGTCTGGATGTAACGGGGGAAAGAGGCAATCATACCGTGATGGATGAAGAGTCGCTTCGGGGTATTGCCCGAACAACCGGTGGAAGGTATTTCGCAGTGAATGATCATGCAGCTTTTGGTGAAACAATGAAAGCCATTGACCGGCTTGAGAAAAAACGGATTTCTGGTACAATGATGGAACGCCGTTCAGGATTGTTTACCCGGTTGGTGTTGACGGTGCTCGCTCTCATTTTTCTTGAAATCATATTGTCCAATACCCGATTTCTCCGGATACCGTAACATCGTAAAGTCGGTTGTCTTTTTTAGAAGCGGTGTAACCAAAATGCCAACAGAGAGGGATTACACGTATGAGTTTTGCATGGCCTGAAAATATTGGTTACCTCCTGCTTCTGATGCCTCTTGCTGTGATCCTTGGCTATGGAGTTATGAGGCAGCTTCAGGCTCGTGAGGCGGTTGCCAGTCAGCTTATGTCTGGTACCATGATGCCTGGCGCACGGTTGTGGGTTATTATTCTGAAAAAAGTGATGCTTTTTTTCGGGATTGGCCTCGCTCTCTTTTCTTTAAGTGGTCCACGCCTGATCAGTGGAGGTCGACCAGTTTTGCGAAAAGGTGCTGATCTCGTTTTTGTGCTTGATATTTCCCGCAGTATGAAGGCAAGAGATGTGCTGCCAGACCGTCTCGGCCAGGCGAAACAGGAAATTATCAGCATCAGTCGTACTGTTCAAGGAGGCCGAAGGGCGATTCTGCTTTTTGCAGCAGCCCCTCTCGTGCAGTGTCCTCTCACCACTGATGAAGCTGCTTTCGAGGCACTGCTCAGCATGGCGACACCCGATCTTATTGAAGACCAGGGAACAGTGTTTCGTTCGGCATTTGAACTTGCAGGGAAACTCCTGAAACCTGAAACAGAAAGCCGCGTGGAATCGGGGATAAAAGGTGAGAAGATTGTTGTGCTGCTGAGTGACGGTGAGGATCATGCCGGTGATTTTCTGGCAGAGGCTATCAAAATGCAAAAAGCTGGGATTCATCTATTTCTGGTAGGGGTTGGTATGAGTTCGCCCGTCGTGATTCCGTTGGGAGGTGCCGGAGATGCGATCAAACGTGATGAACGCGGCCGGGCTGTGGCGACGAGTTTCCAGGGTGAAACACTCCAGAAGCTCGCACGTGAAGCGGGTGGATTATATTTCCGCAGTAAGTCGGATCATACAGTGAACGCCGAAATTACTGACAGGATTAACCGTATTGCAGCAGCATCGCGCTGGGTGATGGAGCCTGTTGAACGGGTACCGCTTGCTCCATATTTTCTTGCGGGGTCTCTTTTTTTTCTTCTTGCTGAAACCATGACAGGAAGAGGTCGAGGAAGGCAGCAGTAAGGGGTTTATCTTGTTCGCTGCTTTCTGATAGTTGTTGAAAAACATTGTTTTATTTCCGTTATTATCAGAAGGTGGAAGTCAATTATTTATAGACGAAAATCAGAAATGTTATGGAGCAGCAGAACACTGGTCTAAAAGCTCTTGACTCTCTTGAGAGAGCGAAGCTTGGTTTTAGGGTTTTCAGCATGCCTTTTGACGAGGCTGAAGAGGTCATTGATGCCTACGTCAGTCAGGGTAATTATGATCCGGCGAGTGTTGAGCTTTTCAAGGATCAGCTTGATACACAGCGCCATATTCAGGAGAAAGGTGCTGAACTGCTTTCTACAAGCGCACAGATTCTTCGTCAGGTTGTCAGTTCTGTTATCAAGAATTGGCCGAAACCGCCTGAGGAAAATCCCTCTCATTCCGGATAACTAAGGGTTTGACTGCGGGATGGGAATCCTTGTTGTACAGTTCTTTAAAGGTTGCGGCATTAGTATAATGCTGTAGCCTTTTTTTATTTCCGGTATGCTGCGCCAAAGCTTCAATGCGTTAACTTTTTTTGCATTTACATTGTTATACAGTAAGTAGTTCCCATGGCTTGCGGTAAGTTCACAGGATAGCTTTACCGGAACGTTATGAACCGAAAACAAAAACAATCTGAACCATGCAATTTGATCCGAACAAATTTACAGTAAAAGCTCAGGAGGCATTGCAGGCGGCTTCAACGCTTGCCAGCAGCCGGCAGCATCAGCAGATAGAACCTGAACATTTGCTTTTGGCCATGCTTGAAGATAACAGCAGTATTGCTGTGCAGATAGCGCAGAAGCTCGAAGCACCCGCAGAAACCCTGCTTGCGGCACTTGATCGTGAAATAGAAAGAATTCCGAGGGTGACGGGTGCTTCGGCAACGGGACAGTATCTTTCACAGAATCTCGGCAAGGTCTTTGACGTGGCCTTGAAAGAAGCTGAAAAGCTGAAAGATGACTATATCAGTTCAGAGCACCTGCTTATCGCCATGAGTGAGGCAGGCCTCAATGTTTCGCGTATGCTGAAAGATTCGGGTATTAACCGCGAAGCCATTCTCAAAGTGCTTGCCACCATTAGGGGTACGCAGCGTGTGACCAGTCAGAATGCTGAGGAGACCTATAATTCGTTGAAAAAATATTCGCGCAACCTGAACGACCAGGCGCGCAAGGGTAAACTTGATCCGGTTATCGGACGTGATGAGGAAATTCGCAGAGTGCTGCAGATTCTCAGCCGGCGCACCAAGAATAACCCTGTATTGATTGGTGAACCGGGTGTCGGTAAAACAGCAATTGTCGAGGGAATCGCGCAGCGCATTGTTGCCGGCGATGTGCCTGAAAACCTGAAGAGTAAACAGATTGCTGCTCTTGATATTGCTCAGCTTGTTGCCGGTGCAAAGTTTCGCGGCGAGTTTGAGGAGCGCCTGAAGGCTGTTGTGCGTGAGGTTCAGGCTTCGGATGGCGAAATTATTCTCTTTATTGATGAAATCCATCTGCTTGTCGGAGCGGGTTCTGCCGAAGGATCAATGGATGCGGCCAATATTCTCAAGCCTGCGCTTGCCCGCGGGGAGCTTCGCTGTATCGGCGCGACGACACTTGATGAGTATCGCAAGCATATTGAAAAGGATGCAGCTCTCGAGCGCCGCTTTCAGACTGTGGTGGTCGACCAGCCGAGCGTTGATGATACCGTATCCATTCTGCGTGGCCTCAAAGAGAAATATGAGATCCATCATGGTGTACGTATCAAGGATGCTGCTATTGTTGCCGCCGCCGAACTGTCGAACCGCTACATTTCTGACCGTTTTCTGCCAGACAAGGCTATCGATCTGATAGACGAGGCCTCTTCGCGTCTGAGGCTGGAAATAGACAGCAGCCCTGAAGAACTGGACAGGATCAACCGCGAGATTCGCCGTCTTGAAATCGAACGCGAGGCACTGAAACGCGAACTCGAAGCCGGTGGATAACTGGGTCACCATTCCCGTTGTCATCCTGATCTACTTTTTGTAGTCATGACCCGTTCTTTGTCATCCTTAGCCGCTTTTGTCATCCCGACCGAAGGGAGGGATCTGTTTTGAAAAGGGAGATTTCTCACGTTCTTCGAAATAACACTTCGAATCGGCCAGAGTACTTTTTTTCCTGTCATCCCGATACGAAGTGATGGATCTGTTTTGAGTCATGAAAGATTTTTTTTGTTGTTAAGGATGTTATTTCGGCCTTGACTTGCTGATAATGGGTTGATGTGATTTATTGGAGTGAAAATTGTACATTGCTGGTTGCATATCATTGGATGTTTTCTATGCTGTGATTTTATTAAACAAGTAAATACGCCCAAATGATGAAGATGATGAAAATTGGTATCCTTGCATTCATGCTTGCAGGGCTTGTTTTTTCGACTGCTCGTGCTGGCTGGGATCCAGCTGAAGGGGAACGTGCGAAGGCTTCGGTTGAGCACTTCAGGAATAATGCTCCGTCGCTTGATCGTTTTTTTGAAAAAGCCTATGGTTATGTTGTTTTTCCTGATGTTTTCAAAGGTGGGTTCATGATGCTGGGGGGGGGGCATGGTAATGGCTATGTCTATGAGCTTAATAATCTTGTCGGTCATTCAACCATTACTCAGATCAATGTGGGTCCGCAGCTTGGCGGGCAGTCTTTTTCGGAAATCATATTTTTTAAGGACAAGCGGGAGCTTGATAATTTCAAAAGAGGAAATTACGAGCTGAATGCTCAGGTCGAGGGAATCGTCGCTACTACCGGAGCCGCTACCACTATTGATTTTTCTCATGGTGTAGCGGTCTTTGTTCTTCCTAAGGCCGGGGTTATGGCTGAAGCGACGGTTGGCGGACAAAAGTTTTCCTATCGGTCATACTGATAAGTTTTTTTTAAGCAGGAGAGGCTCCGGAGTAAACCTGCCGGTGTTTTTCAATAACGTTAATTTTTTTTAATGAAGTATGAATTAGTAGTGGGCCTTGAGGTCCATTGTCAGCTTAATACAGCGAGCAAGGCTTTCTGCGGTTGTTCTGCACTGTTCGGAAAACCTGCCAATAGCAATGTCTGTCCTGTCTGTCTAGCTCTTCCGGGAGCTTTGCCGGTACTTAACCGTCGCGTGGTGGAAGATGCGGTTAAACTTGGACTTGCAATGGGCTGCACTATTGCTCCCTCTTCGGTACTTGCCCGTAAAAACTATTTTTATCCCGATCTGCCGAAAGGCTACCAGATTTCGCAGTTTGAAGAGCCCATCTGTAGTGAAGGAGTTCTCAAAATTGAGGCCGGCGAGGGGGAAAAAGTAATCAGGCTGATCAGAATTCATATTGAGGAGGATGCCGGCAAGTCGATTCATGATATCGGTGATGATACTTACATCGATCTCAACAGGAGCGGGG